>CAMHIH010000031.1 GCA_946185175.1 uncultured Candidatus Saccharibacteria bacterium | reverse complement strand
CCACGGCCAGCGAGACGCCGAGGGCGTAGGCGTTTTTCATGGCGACGGCGCATTTCGAGCATCTTAGTCTGATACTCGAATTCATTCGGATCACCCTTTGCGGCAAGCAAGTAAGCCGCCTCTTCCATCGCCGCGTCTTTATCCTCACTGAAGAGCTCTGGCTTTTCCTTAATCATTTGAGCGAGCTCAGTCGCACGATGCTTCTTTAACAATTCAATCTTTCGGTCATCCCCCTCAAACTTTTCTGCACGTGCTGTCGCAGCGGCTTCTTCCTCCGCTACGCGACGATCTGTCTCTGCATCAATACCCCTCGCGCGTCGACCACGATCAACCGCGTTATCAGCCTCTTTACGAGCAAATTTCTCCGAACGACCTTCTGCGATTTTTTGTTGGTAATACTTTTCCCAAGCTTCCGCCCTAACCTCATCATGAATCGAATCGTGCAGTCTATCCTTGCTAGAATCAGCTTCATCGCGTGCAGCAATTTCACCAATTCTATCGGCATGTGCTTGTCGCCAAGCATCGGCCTCCTCGCGCGACATCGGAGTTCGCTCTTCACCAAACTGCATAACCCCCATATCGTCTAGCCGTGTTAGAGTTTCAATAATCTTGCGTCCTTCCGGCGAACCAATGTCAAATGGCCCAGCCTTGTCTTCTTCCCCTTCTTTCTTCTTTGCTAGCGCACCAAAATCGCCAGTCTCCAAGAAGGCTCTCCTCTGTTCTGCCGGGATACCATTCCATGCCAAAACGGCCGCTCTTTGGTCGGCAATACATTCCGTCGTACGACGTGTCCGCTCTTGTGTCGTTAATCCATTAAACCAGGCCTTCTTTGCATTGTATAGCGTATTATCCGCTCGTAGGTAGACCGCCTGCAATTCTTCAGGAATATCTTTTAGTCGATCAGGACCACTCTGAGACCACAACGCACGCTTACATTCTTCTTCATCGCCAATAATGCCTTCGAGTATTTTGCGCCTTTTTTCAGCGGCCTCATCATCCAATCCGTCTGCCTTTATTTTTGCTTCCATGGCGGAACGCAGTCTAGCAATGCCCTGCTCTTTATCTTCATCGGAAAGCCCCTCATACCATCCATCGCGTATTTCAGCAACTCTTGCCGCACCCGTGGCATAGGTTTCACGCATATCCGCTGGCACACTCTCTAATTTTTCTTCATCCGT
The DNA here is from genome assembly GCA_946185175.1 of uncultured Candidatus Saccharibacteria bacterium. GTDB lineage: Bacteria > Patescibacteriota > Saccharimonadia > Saccharimonadales > Saccharimonadaceae > UBA2834. The sequence continues at coordinate 7,256 of CAMHIH010000031.1, read as the reverse complement.
ACGCGCATCCCACAAAAGCTGACGTTGCTCGGCTACGCTCTTTTCACTAAACCAACGTTCAGCCGTATCGAGTCTTGCATCAATCGTCACTCCAGTCTCGCCACCAATTTCTTTCGAACGGAAATCAGGGTCAATTACCAAAGCCTCACTACCTTCCGCCTTAGGCTGGAAAAATTTCTCTTGACGCAAAAAGTCAATCTCCACAGCGGTGGCCTTCTTCTCTTCTTCTGACATATCATCACTAAACAATGCCTCTACTTTGCCTGTCTGCAAGAATTGACGGCGCTGTTCGTCGGTATAGGCTGAACCGTTGAAGGCCCGAATTGCACCTTCGGCCCGTAAAACCGCCTCTGCATCATCGGCCGACATACGTTCGTAGGCTGGTTGCGACATTAGACGTAATCGTTGTTGTTCAATCAACCCCTGACGCGCGGCATCAATACCACGTAATCGTTCGCGTCTAGCCTTCGGATCTTCACCAGGCACATCCGCAAACTTATCAGTCATATAGCCATCATAAGTCTTCCGGTCTTCTTCACTAAAAGAGTCTACAATCACATCGAGAGTCGGTTCCACGTGGCTATCAAGCCAACTATGGTACGCTCCGAGATCAATTCTAGTTTGATCACCATCATCTTTCAGTTTCTCTGCTACCAAAACAGGGTGCGTCAATCTTCCCGCTGCTTCACGTGCAGCTTCAGCCTCGTGACGTTCGCGCTCTTCCGCTTCGGCTTTTTCAGCTTCTTTTTTAGCTTTCGCTTCAGCTTCAGCATTTTTGCGGGCCTGAAAGTCTTCTTCGCTTTCGCCTAACCTACGGCCATCGCTTAAGTCTTCAGTCTTTGGTTTTGGAGGAAATTCGCTCATCTTATTGTTCTCCTTCCGTCTCAGCTTCTTGTTCAAATGGAACTTCCATCATAAAAAAGTTTTCAAATTGTTCTTTTGTTTTAGAGGTGATTTCTTCAATATTTACGCCATTCTCGCGCATGAAATTGCCGATTTCTTCATCGGTCATACCGCCATTATTTAAGCAATCAGTTAATTCGTTCGCCTTTTCATCAGGCAATTCGTCAACTAGCGCAATTTCCAACTGCGCAATTAAACGTTCCACCAAATCCCTTTTAATATCCTCAAGTTCCGCGTCTGAAAAAGTTGAATAGTTTTTCTTTTCAAGCAAGCCGCCCACAAAAGCGTCAAGCTCATCTTGATTAAACATAGAAACACCTCATTTCTTATATTTTCCCTTATGCTAATAATAGCATAAACATTTCAACTTCGCTCAACGTGCAATATCCCAAAAACATGGTATAATAACAGATAATTATGAAAATTTTGGGCATCGAAAGCTCCTGCGACGAGACTGCTGCCGCGATTGTCGAGAACGGCAGTCGTATTTTGTCGAACGTCGTCGTTTCACAAATCGATATCCACTCAGCCTACGGCGGCGTCATCCCAGAAATTGCCGCCCGCTCGCATATTGAGGCCATCATGCCCGTTATTAATCAGAGTCTCTCTGATGCTCGGCTCACCGTCACGGACCTTGATGCAATCGCCGTTACTCACACGCCAGGCCTGGTCGGTTCATTGTTAGTTGGCACTCTTGCCGCCCGTACTATCGCAATCCTAAATAATATCCCCTTCTATCCAACCCATCATCTCAAATCCCATATTTATGCCAACTGGCTCAGTGGTAACGAACCAGAATTTCCACTTCTCGCCATGGTAATTTCGGGCGGCCACACCCAAATCATCTACATGGAACGTCACGACGATTTTCATATTATTGGCACAACACGCGACGACGCAATTGGCGAAGTTTTTGATAAAGTTGCCAAGATCCTCGGTCTCCCCTACCCCGGCGGCCCATCTATTGCACGGGCAGCCCTCAATGGCAACCCCAATAAATATCAACTACCTATCCCGCAAGTCGATGGTCTAGATTTTTCATTTAGCGGCCTCAAAACCGCCGTCTTGCGTGCTGTGCAGAAAGATTTAGGCTTGCCTATCACTACGCCATCACATGAGCTTAAAGCACATCTCAACGCTCAACAAATCGCAGATTTTGCCGCAAGTTTCCAGGCAACCGTTGTAAAAATCACAACATTAAAACTAAAAGCCGCTGCACGGCAATATCCCGCCGCTAAGTCAATCGTCTTTGCGGGAGGTGTTTCCGCAAATCAATTACTCCGTGAAAAGCTCACTCAATCTTTCCATCACACCCATCAGGTATTCTTCCCGGAACCAAAATTCAGCACCGACAACGGTGCCATGGTCGCCTCGGCCGCTTATTACTCTATCGAATCCGGCGAAAAAGCCAGCGACCCTTACTCGCTGGACATTTCTCCTCGCTCGATTATTTCTTAACTTCCGAATCTTTTGCGATAACTTTACGTGTAATTTTTGTTTGTCTACTTGTTGTAGTTTTTACAACAGTCAAAATACTGCGTTTAATTTTACTACCCGCACCCCTAATTAGCCGCTTCATCTCTTGTTTTCGATACGCTTTAGCATCCACAATATATTTAAAACCGCCAATATATTCCTCTACTTTTACGCCAAAGCCGCTCTTGAATTCCAGCAGATGGTTATTTTCGGAAAAATCCCCTTCCATACCGTAAAAGTTAACTCGCTTAATTCCTTTTTCGAAACATTTAGTCAACAAATCGTCCTGCAAAACCGTCATCGCATTCATCCGGCGATATTTTTGTACTGTTCCAGAAATAAAACTCACCGTTTCATTTGGATGATCAAAAATCACCCGACCAGCTACGGCGTCACCATTCTCTTTATTGCGCGCCAGCATAAAATGGACTTGGTCGCCAAAAATCTCCCAAATATCTTCGTAATAGGAAAGGTTGCGACTCTTCACGCCATTTTTCTCATTGCTCCCCTCAATTGCGAAAGCTACGTCCTTTAAGTCGTTCTTGTCCGACACCTCGATAATGTCCAGATCCGGCGTACATTTACGCAGCTTGTTACGCACATTCTTCTTATAGGAGGCCCTCACTTCGTCAATCGTCGCAAAGCCGCTTAAATCCTTAACCGTCACCCAGCGATTAGCTTTATTCTCAATTGCCGTAGTTTTACCTTCATATTCGAAGCCGTTTTTATCAAATACGCGATAAACCATATCGCGATTAAAATCTTCTAGTACTTCCCCACTCACATCACGCACTGTTAGGCGAATTGGCGGAAACACTTCTAGCGTAATTGCACCGTGTTCTTTGGCGTAATCGAGTAGATTTTTTAACCAAAAGTCGATAACTTTTTCATTTTCCCAATCCAATACACCCCCCATCGGCACCATCATCATTCCGTCTTTTGATAAAACCAAACAGCCGGCGATAATTTTATTATCTTCTTTTACCCCCAACAGATGAGCATGCCACCCCATTCGTCGTCGTAGAGCCGCCCGTTCCGCCATTTGATAAAGATTCCCGTACGGATTTTTCTGTTCAAATTTTCGATATTCGGCTTCGTTCAACTCCACAAATTTCATAACTTTATTCTACCACGCCCATCTTTTTATTCACTCCCCGCCATGAATATTCATAAAGCGAACATATTTGTTGGCAAATAAGCCCACAAAAAGTGCATTGTGTATAATAAGCATATGAGTTATATCGAAAGCAGCCTAAAAGTTCGTCGCAGTATCGCCAAAATGACCGACACAAATTCCGATGATTGGTTTCTCTGCCTAAAGGCTCGCTTTGGACTTGAAACTGTCTTTTCCGCAATCAAGGAAGTACTCGGCGCCGGCAATGTCATCACTACCCCATACACCTGCATTACCGCAATTAATCCGATTCTCGCCGGTGGCCTCGAACCGCGCTATGTCGATATTGACCCAGACTTACTCTCCACTAGCGATATTCCTGCCAGTAAAATCACCAACGACACTCGTGCTATCGTAATGCAGCACACTCTTGGCATTATTGATAACAAAAATAATCTATATAATATTGCCCAAAAACGGCACCTCATCCTAATCGAAGATTCTGCCCACTGCCTACTTCGTATGTCGCGCGGCACCGATGATCAGCCACTCGCCGACATTTCCGCCCACTCTTTTGGCGTCGAAAAAGTTCTTCAAGGTACTAAGTTTGGCGGTGCCATCTACGTCAATCCCAAGCTCAAAGAAAAAAATCCAAAACTCTACGAAGAAATTTGCGCCCAATTAATTAATCTCAAACAGCCAAGTTCATCACTTAGCTTCCGCATTCGCACTTATCGCGCCCAAAATTCCATCATTCAACGCCTACCCCGCCCCATCAAAACTCCAGTTCGCAATTTAGCAATCAAACTAAAAATGCTCGAACCTTCAGTTTATGAATACGAGCAAGAGGGCCGCCAAGCCACACCGTGCACCACTAACGAATACGTCAATAACGTTATTCTCAAGCAACTCAATACACTAAGATCAAACTACGAACATCGCACTGTATGCGTAAAATATTATCGCGAGCACCTCAAATCAAAGAAGTTCAAAACTATTCCAGTAGCCGACCACGACGAGCCGCTCCTCGCCTACCCTATTTTATTCGAAGATACTACCTTCGCAAATTATGCCTATGACCTGCTAACAAACTCCGGCTTCTTTATACGCCGCTGGTATATGCCCCTGCTCTACCCCGGCCCAAAATTCTATCAGCTCTATTACTACAAGCCAGAAGAATGCCCAATCGCCGAATCAGCTTCGCCACGCGTGCTTTGTTTGCCAACCGACATCCCTCTTTCTCGCGTCAAACGCATAGTTGATCTTATCGCCCCTGTGGAAAAAGCTGTGGAAAAAAATCAACCACCTGTGGAAAACAAAAATATATCACCAAACGCATAAAACACTTAAGCATCTCCGTGCTACAATAATAGCTAGTTATGGAGATGCATTTTTTACAGACCCCTGCCTGGCAGAAATTCCAGGAAGACGAAGGTCGCAAAGTTTTTCGCGAAAAATCTGAAAAATTCGAATATATGGCCATTTTGCGCCACACTAAACTCGGAAACTACCTTTTTGTACCATATGGCCCTGCCCTAAATGACAAAAAAGCCCTCAAGCCAGCCCTAGAATCGCTCAAAAAACTCGCAGCTGAGCAAAATGCCATTTTTATCAGAATTGAGCCTACTCTACCCTTCACTGAGGCAGAAATGACCAAAAATGGCCTCAAAAAATCCCACCACATCGAACCACAACATACTTGGGTGCTCGATCTCACTCAGAGCGAAGAAGACATTTTAGCCGGCATGGAATCTCGTAAAGTTCGCTATTACCGCAACTATGAGAAAAAAGGCATGACTATTCACACCAGCCACGACCCCAAAGACATGAAAATTCTCTTTAAGTTGCTCTCCGAAGTTTCCGAAAACGACAATTTTCAAACTTTTGACGAAAAATACCTCGAAAATCAGCTCAAGCACGATTTCGCAACTCTCTACATCGTAGATTACGAAGACACCCCTATCGCCGCCGCACTCATGTACGACACTGATGATACTTGTTACTATGCCCACACCGGCGCTGATTACGAACATCGCAAATTGAACGCCGGCATCGTCTTGCTCGTCAAGATGATTATTGACGCAAAACACAACGGCCGCAAAAAATTCGATTTTTGGGGCGTCACCACTTCCGAGGATCCAAACCATCCGTGGTACGGCTTCACAAAATTTAAAAAATCATTTGGTGGCGAACTCGTCACCTATGCCGGAACCTGGGATCTCGTCATTAATCCGCTCAAATACAACGCCTATAAAATGCTCCGGCCAATCAATAAATTACGCCGCAAAATCAAAAAATAATAATTCCGCCCTACCCTGGGCGGTTTTTTGCTGCACTTAAATTGCGCGCAGCGCAAAAAAATTTTTTTGACCAAAAATCAGTTATCGTAATCCGATAAATCAAATAGCGAGCGCTTCCCCTCATCCTTAATTTTTTGCGCTTTTTTTAACAATTTCTTCAAACCAAGTTCGGAATTCGCCGAACCAACATGCACAGTTTTTACAACTTCGCCATTCTGCTTCCAGCAAACTTGCACGCCCGTTGCCCCACTCGCCGTCTTGAATTTCCGAATAAACGCCATTACCAAAATTTTACCACAGAAAATCCACCGCATTTTTCCACAAAAAACACAATTCCCCTATTATGCTTATCCTTATATTAGCCACCTTTGACATTAGCAACCCGCTCGTGCTAAACTAAAACCACAAACCCGGTGAGATCGAGGTTTGGGTATCAAAATTTGGTGTGAAAATACTGGAAATCCCGTATTAAACAATATTTTTACGATGAATGCAAATTTCACGTGAAGTTTTTGCTACAAAATGGTAAATTTTTCACGTGAATTTTTTTTGAAAATCGAACTGTCAACTGGGGTCGACACAAAACTGCGAATTCACGCAAAAGGCCAATTCAACTGTCAACTGAGGTCGCACCTAAGCTTATAAAAACTGCTAAAATATGGTATAATTTTTACAGATATCATTCGCCTCCGCTAATAGGGGAGAGCAATATAAAAAAAACGGGAGTAAAAAATCAATGAAGTTCAGCAAAGCATACGAGCCGAACCAATATGAGCCTGACATCTACGCTCTTTGGGAGAAATCCGGCGCCTTTAAACCAAACGACACCAAAAAAGGCCCAGAATACACCATCGTTATGCCGCCACCAAATGCAAACGGCAATCTTCATATTGGCCATGGACTCACTATCGCACTAGAAGATATTCTCACCCGTTATCACCGCCTAAAAGGCGACGATACCTGGTATATTCCTGGCGCCGATCATGCAGGATTTGAGACCTGGGTCGTCTACGAACGCTATCTCGAAAGTCAAGGTAAAACTCGTTTCGATTACTCCCGCGACGAGCTTTATGAACAGGTTTGGAACTTCGTACATGAACAGAGGGGGAATATGGAGCTGCAGCTCCGCAGTCTCGGCGCATCCTGCGATTGGGATAGCCTCACTTTTACTCTCGACAATAAAGTAGTTGACGCCGTCTACAGCACATTCAAAAAGATGTGGGACGACGGTTTAGTCTATCGTGGCGAAAAACTCGTCAACTTCTGCACCAAGCATCAAACCGCATTTGCTGATATTGAAGTCACCCATAAGGACGAGCAAGGCAAACTTTGGCGTATTGCATACCCGCTAGAAGAACCCACCGACGAAGTCAGTGAACTTATCGTATCCACCACGCGCCCAGAAACTCTCTTTGGCGATACGGCAGTCGCAGTAAACCCAAAAGATAAACGTTACGAAAATC
>CAMHIH010000030.1 GCA_946185175.1 uncultured Candidatus Saccharibacteria bacterium | reverse complement strand
CAGTAGAGCGCAAAACCGTTATTGGCACACTCACCAGCCATGACGACCAATATTTTGTCGAAGTAAATGGCAAGGAATACAAAATCCTTTATGCATCCGTTACATATTTCCGCATTAAAGTTGGAGATCAAGTCACAGTTATCATCCCGGCCGACAACGAAGATGCCACTTGGGCCGCCGTCGAAGCTAGCTTGTAAAGAAACAATAAATCGCATCCAACCGCCCAAATTGGGCGGTTTTTCTTATGCTTTGTTATAATAGAAATAATTAAGTGAGGGAAAATTAATCATGCCGAATAATCATGAAGACGGCTCCGGCGAACAGTCTGGCAGCGGCAAATCCGGCTGGGAAAACGTTGGCACACCAGGCGGTTTTAACCGTGAAACCGCTATGCAACGCATTAACGAAGAGCTCAAGCAACGTGGCGAAGAAGCACCTGAATCTTACAAAATGGAAGCGGTTGAATTCTTCTCAGAAGACAGCGCAACCGTTGACGGCGCGAAATGGGGTGAATTTTTTGATACAGCTTGGGATGGCGAGACGCCAAAAGATGAAAGCTATCGCAAAAAAGTCGAAGACGCCATCGCGGACTGGAATGCAACGCCGCTCGAAGAACGCAAAGCTTTCCTCAAGACCGGCGATGCTACTGATGGCATTCATGAAGATACTGTCAGTCTATTAACTAGTGCAAGAATTATTAATTTTGAGCACAAACCAGACGAACCGAATCCACCAGTACCACCAATCCCGCCCGTACCACCAGTTCCGCCCATACCTCCAGTGCCACCGATTCCGCCAGAGCCAATTCCGCCTCGGCCACCACAACCGCCAACTCCAGGCGAACATCCTGGTCGTAGTGACAACAACGAGCCAAAACCTCCTAAAACCAAAAAAGAACCTTGGTGGAAACGTGTTTTTGGCGGCAAACGCAAGAAACCAGGCGAAGACACACCCACTGACACCCCTACGGAAAGCGTTCCAACTCCACCGACTTATCCTGGCGAAAAACCCGAAAAACCTGGACAGCCAGAAAAACCAGAAGACGAAACTCCAGCCAAACCAGAAGATGATACTCCTACTAATCCCGGCGAAGCGCCTATTCCACTAATTGACGGCGACTTGCCACCAGCCAAAGACCCAGAAACTCAAACAGGGCCAACCGGCGACACTGACGGCGAAGACGAGGTAGACTCTCCAGAGGATGAGGATATTCCGCCGAAGACTTATGAAATTATCAAAGAAGTTCTCGAAGAGGAAATACCAGCCGAACAACGCGAAGAGGTTATACGTGCCGTCGAGCAAAAACATAAACATCTCGATCAAAGACTCGCAACCGGTGGACTCATTTTAATACTTGCACTCAGCATGATGAAACCGCCAACAACCACAATAGATAATCCAGATGCCGCCCGCGTCGCAACGACTACTCAGGTCGAACAAAGCTACACAACGACCGAAAGCACCTACATCGAACCGGAAGTTGTTACCGGAGAGGTCACTATCGAGAGCGACGCAGAACAATATCGCCAACTCGCCATAGAACAGCTAATGCAAGACACGGAACTTGGCGGAACAATCGACGTCGCCGAAGGTACGGAATTCTGGGAGTCGCCAGATTACGAATATGGTGGCGCCGACAATCATGGAACTATCGATAACGAGGGACTACGGCCAGAAGGAAGCTATAAAGTCGACCGCCTAGTCGTACTTGACCCGACAACCGGCGAATATCTTGGCAATTTCTACGTTGGCAATGGCGATAGCGGCTCATTACAAGAATTAGTCCAACAAGTCCAGCAAAATCATACCGGCCCAGTCGAAATACATATTCATTTAAACGACCCCGTCACGGGCTGGTCGGGCGACATAGTATCCAGTTGGAAAGTCGACGAGACGCAAACATTCGAAACTGAAACTTTTGTTCCGGGTCACTACGAAGACCAAGAGGTTACTCATACCATCACCACGGAGCATGAAGCCACCGGCGAAACTGATGACCTTGGCGATGATGGCGTAGTCGAAATCATGAACGACGATGGTACTACCTCCACGATTTCAATTCGACATGAAGACGGTAGCTTATATCGACCAGGCGAGCAAGTGCTCGACTCGGAAGGTCGCGTCCACACCATTCAAAGCATCGAGGTGACCGATGGCGGTCAAACGAAGCGCATTATCTGGGAGAATGTTGCCTGGGATGCTGCAATGCTTGGCCTAGCTGGCACCGGCATCTACTTAGCGCTACGTAAACGCAAAGAAGATGAGGGCGACGGAGCGGAAACCACCGATGACACAACCACCGAGACCGACACTACTGCTATTGCAGAAGCCGAAAAGCGTCGCGAAATGATGGAACTTAACGTTGACCAACTCATCAATATGGTCGACATCTTTACGGAAACCGCCGGCGAACGCGCCGACGAAATTGCCGCCCAAATGGCAGAATATGCCGGCACCGAAGTCACTACGGCCGAGAATCCCGAAAAACAAGATAGCGATCCGAGCATATTCGACGCCATGACTTCGCCAGAACAAACTGTCACTCGTGCACTTCTAGCTAAAAGAGACGAGGCCACCCTCAAGCACCTCAGCGAATTACTCGGTATCGATCTCGAAGAATATGCCGACCGCATACTCGGCAATGAAACAGCCACTAACGAAGCAGAGGAGCAATAACAATGTTTAAGAAAAACCAACAGATTCAACTCTCTGACGGAGTCAACTATCTATACATAGGCACCATCGCGGTTGAGGGACATAATTATCACTTTCTGTCACCACTCAACGAAGATCGCTACGTTATGGGCGAATTAATCGAGCAGGACGGCAAACGCAGCTTTGCTATCGTCAAAGATCCTAAAATTGCCGAAAGAGTCCAAAAGTATTACGACGAACATCCAGATTGCCTTCAATAAAAAATACCGCCTAAATGGCAGTATTTTTTAAATCATGCCCGAAACTATCGCCGCCTCAACCAGGGAAATAATCAAATAGAAAATCGCCGAAATTCCAACTAGCGCCAATGGTACTATCACCTGAGAATTATCAGCCTTAAAACGAATGACATTAATTAAAGAAATTCCCAACGCAGCTATGGCAATCGCCGGTGCAATAAGCAATGCAGTATGATTTATATCGTCCCAACTGCCAGTAACTGTCAATATAAAATTGAAAAACACCAAAACAACAGTCAAAGTAATCAAAAACATCTGCACGATACACATCTTGCGTCGCGTTTGCTCAACCTGCTTCTTTGTTTTTTGTTTGGCTTTTGTTTTAGTCATAATCTAGGAGATATTTTATCATATTTAAGCATAAGCAGCAAAATCAACACCATCACAAGTCGCCAAACAGATGTTACAATAATTATTAATGAAGGCGTTATATCGTAGATATCGGCCGCAAACATTGGGAGAGGTAGTTGGACAAAAGCAAATTACCGATGTTTTAGCGCGCTCCATAAAAGAGGGTAAAGTTGCTCACGCCTATCTTTTTATTGGACCACGCGGCACGGGTAAAACTTCCGTCGCACGTATCCTAGCTCACGAAGTTAATGGTTTTAAATATGAACTTGAAGACGATTATGTTGATATCATCGAAATCGATGCCGCCAGCAATACCGGCGTCGACAATATTCGCGACCTGCGCGAAAAAGCCAATATTGCTCCCACCAAAGGTAAATACAAAGTATACATCATCGATGAAGTGCATATGCTTTCAAAATCTGCGTTTAATGCTTTATTGAAGACTCTCGAGGAGCCGCCGGAACACGTCATTTTCATCATGGCAACCACCGAAAAAAATAAAGTCCCGGTCACAATTCTATCGCGTAGCCAAGTTTTCCAGTTCAATCTCGCCGATCCGAGTACCATGCTTGACCACCTCAAGAATATTTGCAAAAAAGAGAAAATCAATATTACCGATGACGCACTCAAAATCGTCGTAAAACGCGGCGGCGGATCGTATCGCGACTCACTATCACTACTCGAGCAAGTCGCTTCACTTAGTGAAAAAACTATTACCGCAGATATCATCACAGACGCACTGGGACTGCCACAAGATGAAGCCATCAATCGTCTACTTTTTGCCTACAAGAACGGCAACATTGCAGAAGTTCGCGATACGATTGCCACGCTCGAAAATCAAGGCATCAAAGCCGACCTAGTTGCCGGTGAACTAATCGACGCCATCGTCGATGATCCAGAACCTATACTCCTGCCACTACTCGATCATTTAACCAAAATCGACTCAACCACCAGTTATGCTAATGTGCGCCTACTATTAGCGCTCACTAATCTTCCTGCTACTAGCCCAACTCCAATCACTCAACCAAAAGTACAGTTGGCTAGCATACCCGTCACAAAATCAGTACCAAAGCCTGAGCCAAAACCGCAATCCGAACCCACCCCGAAATCAGAAGAAAAAACCACCGAAACATCCACACCTCCACCAGAAACAATCACTCCTCAGTCCGCCAATATCAGCGATAATGCGTCCGAAACGGAAATTTGGCAAAACATTCTCGCCGTCGTCGCCGAACAGGCTCCCCACATCCACGATTGGCTTAAAAGCTCAGACGGCAAAATCGAGGGAAGTACTTACAGAATTTACACTCGCAGCGCATTTAAGAAAAAGAACATCGAAAAGAAACGCAATATCATCACATCGGCCATACCAGAGCAATACCAGCTCGAAATTAGTGAAAAAACCTTAGAGAAAGATTCGGAGTTAGCCGCCATCGCGGACTTAATGGGCGGAGGAGAGGAAGTTGAAATAAATGAGTGACAATAAAACTAAAGAACGCATCACACCACAAGATATCGAGGCAGAAAAATCCTTACTTGGCGCCATTCTTATTAAAGACGATGTACTAGCTGACGTAACCGAAATCGTTAAGCCACAAGATTTTTACGACGAACGCCACCAGCAGATTTATAATGCCATGTGGTCACTCTACGAGCGTCGTCGCCCAGTAGATCTTCTTACCGTCAAAGACGAACTAAAACGCAAAAAAGCTACCGAAAAAGCTGGCGGCACCGCCTATCTTACGGGCCTCGCTAATTACGTCCCAACTGCTGCACACGCCAAAGCTTACGCCGAAATTATCAATGACGCCGCACTACGTCGTCGATTAATTAGCGCCGCAGCCGAGATTAATGAGCGAGCATACGATACCGAACACGAAGTCACCGAAGTCGTTGGACTCGCCGAAAAATCCCTCTTCGAGGTTTCCCAACAAAATATTCGTAGCGACTTGGTTTCAATCAGCGACTTGCTTTCCGACACTTTCGATCGCCTAGAAGAACTCAGCGAAAACAAAGGTGCGCTCGCTGGACTAAAGACTGGTTATCCAGACCTTGACCGCATTACGGCCGGCCTACATCGTTCGGATTTAATTATCCTAGCTGCACGTCCTGCCATGGGTAAGACCGCCTTCGCACTCAATCTCGCCCGCAACGTGGCACAAATCAACAATAAAGCCGTGCTAATTTTCTCGCTTGAGATGGGCAAAGAGCAGCTCGTCAACCGTATTTTGGCCGACATTTCCGGTGTCGCCTCTTTCAAACTTGAAACTGGCGGCTTTGACCAAGACGATTTTGCGCGCCTTTCCGAAGCAATGGCCGATTTATCGCAGCAACCACTTTTCATTGACGATACGCCCGGCATGACTATCATGGAGATGCGCACTAAGGCCCGTCGCGTCGCTCACGAACAAGATTTAGGTATGATTGTCGTAGATTACCTGCAGCTTATGTCTGGCTCGTCGCGTCGCGCCATGGATAACCGCGTCCAAGAAATTTCCGAAATCTCCCGCGGCCTCAAGCTAATTGCGCGCGAACTTAATGTGCCAGTTATTGCGCTTTCGCAGCTTTCCCGTAGCGTCGAATCACGCGATAGCAAGATTCCAATGCTTTCAGACTTGCGTGAATCCGGCTCTATCGAGCAGGATGCCGATATCGTCTTCTTCCTTTATCGCGAAGATTACTACGACGAGGAAACTGAGCGCCAGAATATTGCCGACCTTATTCTGGCGAAGCACCGCCGTGGTGCCACCGGAAAAATTGAGTTCTACTTCGACAAAGAGCGCGTCCGCTTCATGTCGCTTGATAATAAGCACAATTAGTTTGCGTCTAGTTTTAATAAGCCCATTATGCTAATATAAGAGCAGTGAAAAAACGCACAAAACAATCTTTTTTGTATCGCTATCGCTTTATTATTGGCTATACCATTTTGACTTTAGCCTTTTTCTCATTGCTTAGTATTCTGCCAAGCATTGCACCAAACGGCCTCACTAGCGGCGAGATGGAGTCCGTTGTTAAGGCTAGCGAAATCACACCAAGCTTCATTACCGACGGCAAAGTCATTAATTTACCATATTTACTAATTCAAAAAGCCAGCATCAGTCTACTTGGCCTCTCACTTTATTCAATTAAATTACCATCAATTATTTTCGCAACGCTTGCAGCATTATTCATCATCTTATTACTAAACCGTTGGTTTAAATCAGATGTTGCCGTAATTGGTTCAATTTTTACCACACTTTCGACCGCCTTCCTTTTCTTGGCTGGCAACGGCACGCCCACCATTACCTATATTTTTTGGCTAGCGCTCATCTTATGGCTAGGTTCAAAGATTGTCGGCAACAAAAATATGCATCCACTCCTCGTCGTATCTTTCGTGATAGCCATAGCTTTGTCATTATATACGCCACATCTATTCTATGTCGCACTCTGCATCGCAATCGCCGGCGTCATCCATCCACATCTTCGCTTCTCACTTAAGCAAGTTAAAACATACCAACTTATTATCAATATCGCAATCGGCGTATTACTGGTGGCACCGCTCATCATCGCTTGTGTTTTGCATCATGAAATTATCCCAGAATTGCTATTCACTCAAAATGCCAATCTCATGTCGATGGCAGAAAATATTTCTACCGCTTTTGCGCCATTTTTCTCATTCAGTATGGCCTACGACAGTATCTACTTAGCGCCACTCTTTGGACTTGCGACCGTGGCCCTAATCTTAATTGGCGCCCTGGCATCCGTCGGCAAGCTTTTCACTTCACGCAATACCGTCGTCAGTTTACTCATCATCTTTTCAATTATATTCTCCGGACTCAATCCAGCCATCGCGATCTCTATCGTTGTTCCATTCGCCATCCTGAGTTCCGCCGGCATCGAATCTATCATCGAAAAATGGCATTCACTATTTCCGGAAAACCCCTACGCACATTTCATTGGCACTATGCCAGTCGTCGTAATCGTTGCCATGATTCTCATTTCGGGGCTTTCTCACTTCATTAACGGCTACCGCTACACCCCACGCGTCGCCAATAACTTCAATAACGACATCACCTATATCGAACGAAATCTCGAAAGCGGCTCCGTTCTAATCGTCGAAGAAGACAACGAAAACTACTCCTTTTATAAGTTACTCGAGCGATATAACAGTATCACAGTAATGTCCGAACTACCGGACCGCAACGACCTAACTATTGCCTACTTAGGCAGAACAACCGATAGTGAAGATCTCGAATTACAGAGAGTAATCACATCGCCAAAAAGCCGAAACTCTGATAGACTATACATATACCAAAAAGTTTCTAAAGATAAATCGGGAGAAAACACAGATGGGTCAAGCGATGGACCAAATGAAAATGCTGAATCAGGCACGTAAACTTCAAAAAGAACTCAAGAATGAAATCGTAGAAGTCGAAGCTGGCGATGGAGCAGTAGTAATTCAAATTACCGGCGAGCTCAAAATTAAAAAAGTTAGCCTCGATCCAGAAAAAATTGATTTTGACGACATTCCAGAACTCGAACGCTGGATTGAAAGCGCATTCCGCGATGGATATGCCAAAGCTCAGGAAATTGCAACCGACAAGATGAAGCCACTCATGGGCATGCTTGGCGGCGGCTTCGGCATGTAATTAGGCTAAAACTATGCTTCCGGCAGCACTAAACGACGTAATTGAAGCGCTCGGTCGCTTACCTGGCGTCGGCCCTCGCACGGCCGAACGCTATGCCTACTTTTTGCTAAAATCCGACCAAAGCGTTTCGCAAAATATTGCTGCCGCCCTAACGGTCTTGCACAAAAACGTCAAAACTTGCCCCAAAACATTCGCTATCATGGACGCCAGCGAAAAATTATCGCCACTCTACGACGACCCAACTCGCGATAAAAGCACAGTCTTAGTCGTCGAAGAGCCGCTCGATATTTATGCCATTGAACACACAAAGTCATTCACTGGCACTTATCATGTACTGGGTGGCGCCATTTCGCCAATGGACGGCATTACGGCCGATAAGCTCCACATTTCCGAGCTAATCAAGCGCGTCGCCGACGACGATGTGAAGGAAATCATCATCGCGACCAATCCGTCCGTAGAGGGGGAGTCCACGGCAGTCTTACTCGATAAGCTCTTAAGCGAAAAGTAT
>CAMHIH010000029.1 GCA_946185175.1 uncultured Candidatus Saccharibacteria bacterium | reverse complement strand
AAGCCGCGATACGTTCGTTATTTTCGATGGAGTCGGAACCAATCAAGATTGGCTGGTCCTTATCGTGATAATAGTGTACCTCTTTGGCAATTGCCTTGAGCTTGGCCGCCTTCGTGCGGAAGATGTAATCGTCTTTATCGACACGGATGATTGGCTTGTTCGGTGGAATCTGAATAACGTCTAGCGAATAAATCTGCTGGAACTCTTCAGCTTCAGTGAAAGCGGTACCGGTCATACCGGAAAGCTTATTGTAGAGACGGAAGAAGTTCTGGAAAGAAATGGTCGCGAGAGTCATCGACTCTTGGCGCACCTGGACGCCTTCTTTGGCCTCGATAGCCTGATGAAGACCTTCATTGTAACGACGGCCATTCATGAGACGGCCAGTATGTTCATCAACGATAATTACTTCGCCAGAATTAGTCACAACGTAATCTTTATCGCGCTTAAAGAGCGTTTCGGCGCGGAGAGCCTGCTCCAAGTGGTAAACGATACGGGTGTTTTCGGTGGAATAAAGAGTCTTTACGCCCAAGATGTTTTGGACTTTTTCGACGCCTTCATCCGTGAGAGCGACCGTGCGACGCTTTTCATCAATAATATAATCTTCGTCGGCAAGCTGCGAGCAGACCTTAGCGAACTGATAGTAGCTTTCTGGGTTGTCGCCAGCTGGCGCGGAAATAATCAACGGTGTACGCGCCTCATCGATTAAGATAGAGTCCACCTCATCGACGATGGCGAAGTTTAATTGACGCTGACGCAAGAATTCTGCATCTTTGACCATGTTGTCGCGCAAGTAGTCGAAGCCAAACTCATTGTTCGTACCATAAGTAACATCACAGAGATAAGCCTCTTTGCGCGTACAAGGCTCAAGGTGCTGCAAGCGCTCATCGTCGTGGTTTTCGTTTGTAAAGTCTGGATTGTAACGGAAGCTAGCCTCATTAATAATGACACCAACTGAAAGGCCTAAATAATGATAAAGTTTGCCCATCCAGCCCGCGTCGCGCTGTGCAAGGTAATCGTTAACCGTCACAACATGTACGCCACGACCAGTTAAGGCATTCAGATATACTGGCAAAGTCGCCACAAGGGTTTTACCTTCACCAGTCTTCATTTCGGCAACATTGCCTTCGTGGAGTGCAATACCACCAATCAGCTGTACGTCGAATGGGCGTAGACCCAACACGCGATCGCTAGCTTCACGAACGAGCGCAAATGCATCTGGCAAAATCGCATCGAGATCTCTTTGGTCGTCATAGTTCTTGGCGACCTTCTTGGATTTTTTCTTCTCGGACGATTTTTTCTTATCGGAATCTTTTGCCTTTTCCTTTTCGGCCTTTACTTTCTCTAATGCAAGCTTAGCAGCGCTTTGCTTCTGGAGTTTTTGAAGACGTTTTTTGAGAACTTCGGTTTGTTCCTGAAGTTCTTTGTCGGACATCTTCTTGTATTTGTCGGTCAATTTATTGATTTCGGCAACTCGCTTACCAAGGCGGCGTAAGTTGCGTTTTTGCGCATCACCGAAAATATGTTGTAAAAAGATGGTCATGCCAGATTTATCGGCCAATTTGTCGGTTGGCTTCTTTTCTCTTGGCGCTTTTTTCGCCTTTTTTACCGGCTCATCTTTTGCTACGCTCTTTGCAACTGATTTAGTTTTTTCGGATTTTTTCTCTGCCACCCCTCGCTTTTCTGACTTCTTCTCTTTCATAGCTTTTCAGTAGCACGCTTATTTCTTCAAAAAGCGCTTGAGGAATCCTTTCTTGTCGTAGTTAGTATTTTCGGTCTTAAAACGACGAATTTGACCGGTGAGTTTGGCCTCGATAATGTCGATGCCGGCAAAGATATTGGATGCTTCGTCTTTAGCGGCGAGCACCTTGCCGCCAGGAATATTTAGAGAGACGGAGAGTTCGTATTTGTTGCCATGATCACGATTAACTTCGGTTACAACCACCTTAGCAACGACGTCTTTGCGGTTTTGGCGTGGCAAATAGCGATCAAGCTTGCCGATACACTTTTCGACATATTTCTTGAAGCTCTCTTCTACCTTAAAGTTAGAGCCACTAATGTCAATTTTTTCTATCATATTAGAGAGTTTCCTTTCCGTCTAAATATTTACGCAGAACTTCCGGAATACGGATAGTTCCATCTTCCTTCTGATAATTCTCGATGACTGCGATCATAATGCGACCAAGCGCAAATGCGGTGGCGTCGTTGGTGTGAACCAATTCGACTTCGCCACTCTCGCGGCGCACGCGAGTGTTGAGGCGCCTGGATTGATAGTCAGTCATGTAATCAGCGGTGTGAGTTTCGCGATATTTGTTCTGGCCTGGCAGCCAAACCTCAATATCAATACCACGAGCGTCTGGCTTACCGATATCATACGTGCACTTGCGGATGACGCGATATGGCAAGACGAGCTGCTCGACGAGCCAGCGTTGAATAGCAACAAATAATTCGTGCTCTTTGCGGCTGGTTTCTTTGGTACTGAAGCTCTCCATTTCGAGTTTATCGAATTGATGCATGCGGATGATCCCTTCCATATCCTTGCCATAGGTGCCAGCTTCTTGGCGGAAGCTAGTAGCATAGCCTAGATAACGAACCGGAAGATCCTTTTCGTCGAAAATCTCGTTGGCATGCATCGAACCAAGCACATGCTCGGCCGAACCCTGAAGCCAGAGCTCTTCGCCCTCAATCTTGTAGCGATCTTCGCGTGGTTCAAGGCGATCCATTGCATCGTACATCTCAGTGCGCAACATAAGTGGCGGCAGCACAATCGTAAATGGCTTGCTAGAGATGCCCGTTAGCTTGTTTTTCTCGATAATTTCTTTAATAACCTCTTCATTGCTGAGGCTATTCATAACAAAGTTGACGATTGCCATCTGGAGCTTTACCATATCGCCCTTGATATAGGCGAAGCGAGCACCGGTCACTTTAGCGGCGCGCTCCTTGTCGATCCAATCGCGCATTACGCCGATTTCGTAGTGATTCTTTGGCTCAAATTTAAACTGTGGCAATTCGCCCACGACTTCTGCGACTTCATTATCGTCTTCGGACAGGCCAATTGGCACGTCGTCTTCATAGACGTTCGGAATAGTCTTGAGCTCCTTGATATAAGATGATTCAACCTCTGAAAGTTTGGATTCTATTTCGCTGAGATCTTTTTTGATTGCTTTGCCGCGATCAATCAGGGCCTGATCCGGCTTGCCGTTTTTCATCTGGGCGGAAATTTGGTTACGCTCCTGGCGTAAAGTATCGGCCTGCCCAGATAATTCTTTGCGCTGGTCATCGAGCATGAGGACGTGATTGAGATCGATTTCATCCACGTAGCCCTTATTGCGAATGGCGTTCTCTACCCTCTGCCGATTGGCGCGTATAAAATTAATATCTAGCATGGTAGCTCTATTTTAGCATTATTTTAAGGGGTTGACTAGTAAACGCAGAGGGCTTTTGTTGTAAAAGTATTGACATATTTTTGTTTTTGTGGTATTATACTTGAAGCTGGCTCAAGCCGGCTATGTCTTTTGTGCGCAAAACAGCACACGAACCAATCCCCGTGCCACCCAAAGGCACACACACGTACTCATAAAGGAGGAAATGACTATGAGTAAGAACATTAAGATCCAGGTAAACTTCGGTAACGTCAGCGAGTACGGCTACTCCGCCCCCAGCCTGAACATCGATCTGCCCGGCGCTGAGCCCGACGACGTGGATGCGCGCACCCACAATGCCAACATGCTCGCTTCGGCGGCCACAATCGTGAACGACTTCACCTGCGCGGCAGCGGATCTCGGCCCGACTATGGGCTACGACGACTTCATCGACGACGATGACGACTCCGACGACGATGATGATGACGACGACTCCGACGACGATGATGGCTCTGGGCCCGGCAACGACGACTCCGACGACGACGATGATGGCGACGGTGGGGCTGATCCCAGCGATTTGACCCTTGGTCAGATTTTCCCGGACGTCAGCGACGACGAGCCGCCCGCGAACTAATCGCCACCCGAAACTCACCTGACAACCCGCTCTAACGAGCACAACCCGAGCCGCGACCCAGTCGCGGCTCTTTTCCTATCTCGATGCTATAATATGCTTATGGATAAAAAGTTAAAGGCCTACATTGAATACATTGATAAAGAATCAAAACACCCCAGCGCGGAATTAATCGCTTTTCATCGCGATCAGGTTCAACAGTTTCAGCATGAGAGATTTATCCATCTAATCGTAACTATGTTCTTTGCGCTTTTTCTGATTATCTTCTTCGTGTTCTTCATTTGTTTAAGCATGGGCCTCGCCAATCCTAGCAATGCTGGCTCAGATATTGTAACTTACTGCGTCGGCGGGATTACACTTATTCTACTTATCGTCACCCTGTTCTATGTGCGGCATTATTACCAACTCGAAAATGGCACGCAAAAGCTCGAGGATTACATGCGCAAACTAGCGAAGCGTGACTATTTTGAGAAAGACTAGCTCAATAAAAAAATAACCCCACCGTGGGGGTTATTTTTTTAGTTTTGATAGAAGATGGAGTTATCGGACTTCTTGAAATAATAGTTCTTCGAACTATCCTTGAGCCGATAATATGATTTCGCAACAATCATGGTCGGTTGCGAGGAGCTCGTAACGAACATAATAGTCTTGCCATTCTGATCCAAAATCACGCCATTCAGTTCACCCTCTCGCTTCTCCCAATGCGTTGCGGGAATAAAACTAAAGCCATTTGAGTATCTTAAGAAATTCGAATCCCCGAACAAGGAATTGACAGCATTCGTAACTGCGACGCGTTCAAAGTTTTTGTCATATAAGAAGTAGTTTCTATCTTCGCTAGAGTATGTGATGTAGTTTCCATCAAAGAACTCTATCGAATTATCCCCGTCGGCGCGGAACAATATATTTCCATCGGAGTCGAGGATGCTATATCGGACAGAGTCATAGCAGGAATTGTAGGCGGGATTATCAATTTTCTCACAATCTTTAAGGTAGTAATAGCCGTTCCGATCGGGGCCCGCTAGAGATATTGACGTCGACGGAAGTTCCGCCTGATATTCAAACTTCAAGTTACCGTCAATGTCGAAGATTTTATAAGCGCCCGTATTGCCATAATCTTGCACTAGGCTATAGTATCCCTTGATAGCTTTTGTACCAGTGTCCCAGCGCCCCTCCAATTCGACACGCTTGATTTCGTTGTCGTTTCTAAAGAAGAATAGTGTGGTCGTTCCTTCATCATAGTTATTCTTAATGCCAATATAATCGACCATGTTTTGGTGGCTAGCCGCCGCAAAGTTTACGTGCAACAAGCCGTCGGTTCCGATAATGGTGGTCGAGCTCTTTGTTCCGCATGTTAAGTAGTCCATCTGCTGTCCAGAGTAATCTTCTGCTATATTAATGCCAGAACACTCATTGTCGGATATGTCGGTAATCTTACCGTTAAAATATATGGCGTATTTCTTACGGTCAGCATCAGTCGACTTAGCCAATATAGCTAAATTCTTATTCTCCGAAACTTCTATTACCGAATCGTAGACGCGGTCTAGTGCATTTTCGCTTTCAATGCCAGTACCGTCATTTTTTAAGATATACATGACACCTTTTGTCGACAGAAAGGTTTTGTCGAGACTTCCGTCGTAGAAGATGCTCGGGCGTTCAGCTGAAGCGATTTTTTTCACCTCTTCGCCTTTGGTGTTATAGATTTGATATTGCCCATCACCTAACGCCTGAATAATATAAGGAGCGTTTGGTGCATAGACATATTGATTGATATCGTCCTTATTGTCTTCGCTAAGTTTGAATAGTGTTTTATTTTCATATGTCACAACCGAACGTTTTGCATTTTTGGACACCAAATATCCACCACCTACACCTTCAACTGTGTCGTATTTACCAAATTCAATGACCTCTTCGCCCTTCGCATTAATTACGCCACATTTAGAGTTATCCTCAACCAAACAAGCTGCCGCAAAACCGCCATTAAATTCAGAAACATTTGCGTATTTAAAGTCGGTTAATTTTTCTCCGTCCGCATTAAAAATCGCATAGGAATTAGAGCTATTTTTCTCCTCGATGAAAAATACTTCATTATCGTAAACAGCTACATTGCCGCCATTATTAAAGAGTTTTGGCAGGAAAATAATGCCACAGATTACTAGAACTACGGCAATCACGGCAATAACGGCAATTAGAATAATTTTCTTTTTGCTGCCCGGCTGTTTTGCTGGTTCGGCGGACTGTTCGGCTGGCTTAGCCGTAGGATCGACCGTGTTCGCCATAGAATCAGCCGCTTCCTTGTTCAGGCTATTCAAGATATCTGCAGTCGGATCTTTGATTTCGATGCTGCTAGTCGTCTCCGGAGCAGGAGGCGTTTCGCCGACCGGAGCATCTAATGTCACAGTTGGATCTGGCATGTTTTCTGCCGGTGCGGGTGGCGTATTATCGAGCGACGGCGTATCTCCAAGCGTTGGAGTCTGTCCGTTTGAGCTGTTGTCTGGTGTCATTTTTGTATCCTATTTACTACTATATATAATACCATAAGCGGCATGAATTTGCGGTCGTGACGCTAAGGGGTTTTCATACTTTACTTCAGGCATTTAATCTGATATAATTGGACGTAATCATGAAAAAATCAATTCAACCTAAAGACTATGACTTTGTGGTGTTTGCCGATGAGCAGGCAAAGTTTTCTTTTCTAACTCGCTCCACTGCTAAGTCTGAAGAAACCATCAAATGGACAGATGGCAAAGAGTATCCACTCGTAAAGGTTCAGATCTCGAGCGCATCTCACCCATTCTTCACGGGCGAAGAAAAGATTATCGATACCGAGGGTCGCGTCGATCGCTTCAAGGCTCGCGCCAAGAAAGCCGCCGCAATGAAAGCCGCTCTCGCCAACAAAGCCAAGAAAGCTGCCAAGGAAGCCGAGAAAAAAGCTGCCGAGGCCGAGAAATAATTAGGCAATCGCAAAAATATCCCCATTGGGGATATTTTTTTTATTTCGCTTGCTCCGGAAATGCTTTTGCAATAGCCGCGTCGAGCTGAGTTGGAATTAAGATATTGCCCGTCTTGCTTTCCTCGATAACTTTACGCACATTGGCGTTGGTTGGCGAAATGCCGATTTTTTTGAGTTTGCGATTTAGCTCGCGCCCGACACCAGATTCTTCTTCCGAAAAGACGCAGCCACAGTATTTTTGCATATAGAGGCCAATCGCACGCGCCGTATCCTGCCCCTCTTGCCAGCCTTCGCGGAAGTCTCGATAGAGGAAGTCTAAACCGATTTCATTAGCGAGGCCATACATGAGTTCTTCGATATACTCGTGTTTTTGATAGATGCTATACAACAGCGTGGTTGATATGGTATCGAAGCCATTCTGCTTGGCGTATTCCATCGCTTTGCGGAGACGTTTGGGATAGCAATAATCTTCACAACGAGTCGTTAGCTTATCTGCCACATTACAAACGAACTCATCGAGACCATAGGCATCTTCGATAATTAATTCTACGCCGACTAACTTGGCGTATTCTTTAAGGCAATCGCGACGGGCCTTGTATTCCGCATAGGGATGAATATTCGGGTTATACCAATAGAGCGTCGGCTCAATGCCCTCTTCGCGCAAGGATTTAATGCAATAGATACTGCAAGGCGCACAGCAAGTATGTAATAATAGCTTCATTATTATTCATTATACAATAAAAGAGGGTAACTTAATCTGTTATGCTTGACAAAATCGGCATTTTTTGATATAATATGGGTATGCGGTGATATTGCCGTAAAAAATCCCAGATAAGGAGGAACACACTTATGGTACATTCAAAAAACATGAATTTGGAAGCACAGGTACGAGCTGGCGTGATTGGTCACGCAATTGGTGACGCATTGGGCGTCCCGGTAGAGTTTTCGAGTCGTGAGAGCCTGCAAAAGAGGCCGATTCGCGACATGGAGGGCTTCGGCGTCCACAATGTTCCGGCCGGCACTTGGTCGGATGACACCTCGATGGAGATTGCGCTGATGCAGTCGCTGATTGATTGCGGCTACGTCAACTACGACGACATCATGAGGAACTTTGGCAAGTGGGCCTACGATGACGAATTTACTGCCACCGGCAGGACTTTCGACATTGGTGGCACCTGCTCGGCGGCCATCAGTAATTATCTGATCGGCCACAAAAGTCCGAAGAACTGTGGCGAAACCGGCGAGCGTAGCAACGGTAACGGTTCGCTGATGCGAATCCTGCCCGTGGCTTACATTTGCCACGCCCAGAATCTCTCAGATGAAGACACGTTCAGGCTGACGCGCGATGTATCCGCCCTAACTCACGCTCACGAAATCAGCGTAGCGAGCTGCTACATCTACGTCAACTTTATCCGCCACCTGCTGGATGGCGACGATAAAACCGAGGCCTACGCCAAGATGCAGCAGCACGACTATTCGATGCTGTCCGAGGAGACCCGTTATGCCTACAGGCGTCTGTTGGCGGGCAATATCGCAGAATGCGAGATGGATGAGATCTCTTCGAGCGGCTACGTGTTGAGCAGCCTGGAA
>CAMHIH010000028.1 GCA_946185175.1 uncultured Candidatus Saccharibacteria bacterium | reverse complement strand
AGAAATTTTTGACTTTCTGTAACGCCACTTCTTTTTTAATAGAAAACGGCAGTACGCCTCACTAGCTATAATCGTTATCTCTGCTCCACAAGATGAACAGGCCAGCGATATCAGCTCGTCCTTACTGCCGTTAATTTGGCTGGCGCGTTCGGTAATATGCTCACCGCGCAATTCATTCAAATTATCAGCGGCGTTCGCGCTAAAATCTTCATAATAACTTTTGCAGTTTTTGCATCGCAATTTCCCGCTTGCTTCTTCCAGGAAAAAATCCGAACCACCACAGTTTACGCAACGCTTGACCGACGCCGCTTCGCTCATATTAATTCTTCCCTAGCATCTGATCTATGCCAAGGCCCTTCGCTAATTTCTCGCCGAGCATTTTTTGGTTACTGCTTGACGATAAAGTACCTCTGACCGTATTGCCATTTTCGCCCGCAATACGCGAAGACGACAGGCGCTTGCGCGATTCGCGCTTCACATCAGACTGCTTCAAATTGCGCACTTCGGTCTTTGTCTCTTGCTCATGTTTATGACGTGCGCCCATATTACGATAACGACTCGTCATAACCCAATAGAAGATAAAACCAGGCGTATAGGCCAACAGACCAAGCCAAAACGGATTATCATCATCCATATCAACGCCCAACCAGTACAAAATCCATCTCGTACCAAGGAAAATACCAATCATTTCAATGATTGCCGAAACAATCATTAGCTTTGTTTTATAAATTGGCACACTGCCCATGGTTTCACCAGTCCGCGCATTCACTGCTACGTAATGCAGTAATTTTTTACCGTCTTTTACTTCCAGGTAACTATACAGCCAAACCGGCAAATAGGCCGCCCGCCAACGTCTACCCTTAACGTCTAACTTTTCGTTTGTCCATTTTACGCCACGATCATAGAACTTCATACTTTCGCGCGCACGATATCGCGCCATATCACCAATTTGCAAATCCACTGCTGGCTTTAGTGCTTCAATATTAGTATCGCGTTTTTCGCTCGCATAGCCACGCAACAAACCCGGGTTCCAGTCTTCACAGTTTTCCGTATCAAATGGCATCACCGCGCTAATCACATTGTTCGTGTTTATTAAAGTGTTCTGGTTTAATTTGTCGGCCGAAGCCTCAATCGTCAAATCGTCTACCAATAAATCGAATTCGCGCATCACATCATAAACATCCGCATCATACATTCGGCGTTGCGAATTACCGCTTCCTACCGTATATGAACGCGTTTGATGCTCTGCCTCGCCCGACAAAGAAGCATGCGTATTCGCATCTACCACCATGTATGGTAAATATACGCCCATAATATTCTCAGTCGTAAATTCCTTCTTAAACTGCGGGTGAGCGAAGAACTGTCGCTTTTTCACGAATTCATCAATATTAGCTTGCGCCTTTGCCTTCTCGAGCTTGAATGGCAATACCATATCTGGCACAGCACCATTCGGCATCTTCTCGTTAATCGACAACACGTGGCGACACCAGTGACATTTCGCACTCGTCACTTCCTCGGTGTTGATTACCACCTCCGCGCCACAAGCCGGACATTTTAATGTCAAAATAATATCATCGCCCGGCACAATGTCCGATGCGCCGTCGCCAACGATATCTCCTTTTAGAGTATCGATACCACCGTCAGTATTAACTTTCTTTCCTTCAAATTCCGCACGGCAGAAGTTGCAGCGCAATTTACCAGTTTTCTGATTTAAGGAGACGTCAGTTGCACCGCACTTTGGACAACGGTTCATCCCATTTTTGTCGTTACTTATTGCCATCTTACTTCTCCTTATTAATTAATAATCATAACTGTAATCAAATCCACCGCCAGAATCCCAACCACCAGAATCCCAACCACCGGAATCCCAACCACCGGAATCATAGCTACTACTACCGCCCCAATCAGATGACGAACCCCAATCGGAATCGTAACTACTCCAATCCGAACTACTTGACGACGAAGATGAAGAATGCGAACCGCTACCACCACTGCCACTTCCACCACCGATAATCGCCACCAATATAATCAGCACAATCATCCCTATATACACTAAGGCTACAACTGTTCCGCCAGATATCTCACGACGTGCTTGTCGGCGGCTCATAACTGCATCGCGCTTAGCCGCAAAACGATAGCGCTCCGCCGCCACCATCTCTTCCTCGCCAGTCGAAATCGTGCCAATTACGCGCTGATCATTCTGCCCCGTAATATGATCAAGGTAAGCTTTTTTATTATCGGCAACAATATCATCGCGCCGATAGACATTCTCTATTTTAGCGCGCGTTTCAAGCTCATGATAATGTCGCGTAATTTTATCATTATGCTTACTTGGTCGCATATCTTCATACAAGCGGACCGGTGCATTCATTAATCTACTACCACGAATAACCAACACGACACCAGTAATTAACAATATAGGAGACAAGAATACTAAAATAAAACTAATAATTAGTAAAGTGATGCCAATTGTCCTTAATCTTTCACCACGCTCATAATCACTTACTACCCGTTTCTTCTGAGCAATCGGCTTGTCTTTACTAGACTCCGGCAATTCCCCTGCTAACTCGCCCGTACGACCGTTCATCGCAACATAATAAATTCTGCCACCTTCTACCCTGCGATAGCTATATAACCAAACCGGTAAATATGCCGCGCGCCATTTCGTACCTTTAATCCCAAGATGCTCTGCATCCCACCGCACGCCACGGTCGTAATCTTTCATCTCTTCATGAATCTTCAAGCGCGCAATATCTCCACATTGTAGGGCTACTACCTGTTTTAGGCTGTCCACATTTACGTCGCGCTTCTCACTCGTAAAGCCTCGCAGATAGTTCGCATCCCACGCCACCGCGTTTTCCGTATCAAACGGCATAATTGTATTAATCACGTAGTTGGCATTAATCATCGTATCTTGGTTCAATCGTCTGCTGGACGACTCGACTGTCAAATCATCGACCAACAAATCAAAATTGCGCACTACACTATAAACATCGGCTAGCCAAACACCATTTTTCGGTAAATTTTTCCCATCACTCGAACGTTCAGCGTATCCACTCATGTTCGCTTTAGAATTTACATCCACAATCATATACGGGAAGTAAACGCCGCAAACCAATTCCGGCTTGTAGTTATCTTTAAAATCCTTATTTACCACCGTCACATGATTTGAAATATAATCAGTTATTGCGGCCTGCGCCTTACGCTTCGAAATCTTAAACGGCAAAACCAAATCTGGCACCGCGCCATTTGAAACCTGCTCATTTATCGACAATATATGACGACACCAGTGACATTTCGCACTCGTTGCCTCATCAGTGTTCACCACGACTTGTGCGCCACAAGATGGACAGGCCATCGTCACGACCACATCTTTCCCTGGAATTAAATCCTCTGCGCCCAGGCCACGATCTTCACCTTTATGTCCTCGTATGCCGCCAGCCTTATTTGCCAACTCGCCTTCAAAAAGGGTCCGACAGTTTTCACAGCGCAACTTACCTGCCTCAGTATCCTGCTTTATATAACTTGAGCCACAATTTGGGCATCGCACTAAACCATTTTTACTTGCCATTTTTGTTGCCACCCTTGCTTTTTATATTCTTCTGCACTTTTCGCACCTGCGACGAACTTAATGAACCATAAATGCTTGCATCATTTCGCCCATCAATCGAGTATCTGTCATCTACCTTTATTTCTTTATGTTCGGTATTATTTTCTTTCAGATTATCAATTTTAAATTTTGTTTCAGCCTCATGTCCGTGCCTAATGCCAAGACTTTCTGCACGCACGGCATAAGTTTCAGTATTCAATTGCGACGCCGTCATTACTACAATCCCCAATGCAAATAACACCATGCCGACAATCATCAATATCGGTGAACCAATCTCTACGATTGAACCGATTGCCAGCACGCCTAAAGCCGTAATTGCGCCACCAATCTTATTGGTCGCCGGCTTATGAAATCTTTGCACGTCCGCTTTTGGCACCACTCCAGCCAATTCCCCAGTTCGTCCATTCACTACTAAATAATAAATGTGTTTCGTTTCCGGTTCTTGATAGCTATATAACCAAACCGGCAAGTAAGCAGTCTTCCACTTCTTCTCTATTGGAGTAACTTCTTCTTTTTCCCAACGTACTCCACGTGTATATTTAGTAATCGTACTACGCAATTGAATTCTTGCTAAATCCCTAATCTGCAAATCCGCAATCTCATCGATATCACCCACATTCGTATCGCGTCGTTCGCAACTAAACCCCCGCACATAATTCGCATCCCACTCGACCGCATTTTCAACATCAAATGGCAAAATCGAATTGATGACATTATTTGTGTCAATCAGTGATTCCTGTTTTAATCTCTTGCTTGAGGATTCAATCGTTAAATCATCAATCAAAAGATCAAACTCTCGTTCTACTCCCTCGCTTAATACTCTATACTTATTGCTAACATCTTGCACTGTACCAACTTCAGTGTATTCACCGTGTCCTGAAAATTTAACATGCGCTTTTTCGTCCAAAATAAAATACGGAAAATACACCCCAACAGTCTTTTCTACGTCAAATTGCGCCATAAAGTCTGCATCGTAATAATCGTTCGGCATTGCCCTAACTCGTTCAGATATCTTACCCATCGCCTCCTGCCTGGAAATCTTAAATGGCAACACTAAGTCAGGCACTGCGCCGTTCATTATCTTTTCGTTCAATGAAAAAATATGCTTACACCAGTGGCATTGCGCACTCGTATTCTCGTCAGCATTCAATACTACCTCTGCCCCGCACGACGAGCATGAAAAAGCTACTAGCGACTCCGTCTCTAGAATATCTTCCGCACCCTCTACGTCATCGGCCAATTTACCGTCAAAAACACCTTTGCAATGGCGGCATTGAATTTTGCCCAATTCCGTATTCAGGGTCAAGTCGCTTGCCCCACAATTGGGGCAGCGACGTAACTCTGGTTTTGGCTCATTAGCCATTTATTATGCTTCCGGAGTTGCACTTTCGTCAGCGGCAGGAGCAGCTGGTTCAGCTGGAGCTGCAGGAGCTGCAGGAGCGGCTTGTTGCTGAGCATTCACTGGATTTGTGCCCATTGGTTGAGCAATACCAGCCATGCCACCCATCATACCGACGCCCATACCCATGCCCATCATGTTCCCAGCACCACCGGCATTGTTACCAGCAGCGTTGAAACCTTCGGCAATTTGAGTTTGTGCATAAGCGGCACCAACACCGCCTTGCATGAGGTTGCCAGTGTTGAACTTGTTGATAAGGGCAACAGATTGTTCGTCCCAGTCGAGGCCCATTGGTTGGACATTGACAATTTCGAGACCGTACTTCGTACCCCATTGGTAGTTAGCTTCTACAGCTTCGTTGATCGCCTTCGCAAATTCAACGGTACCACCCTGGATATCATCGATTGACTTACCGCCCTTGGTATAAGCAGACAAAGCTGCCGCCAAAGAACCGACGAAGCCAGCGAAGAGGCTATCCTCTACACCGCCATCACCTTCACCGAGCTCGAATGTGCCACGGCCTTGGCCAGAAGTAATGTCAACAGGAATCAAATTCTTAAACAAAAGAATTGGATCTACGACCTTAATAGTGTAAGTGCCGTTACTTGTAACGGCAAGCATCGTATTTGCATAGTTTGCATCTTTGTAACGAATTGGGTTCTGAGTACCATAGCGGAGACCAGCAATATCCTTCAAGTTTACATAGAACGCAAACTGTTGGTTACCTGGTTGACCACCAAACTTGAACTGGTTCCAGCTTTGACCAAAGGTTGAAGCGAAGAAACCATCACCAGCAAACATACTTTTAGCTTCAGCAACATTCTCTGAGGTGTAGGTATATCCACCTGGTTCTGCAATCACGGAGACAATTCCACCATTCTCGACCGTAATCAAACAGGTGCCTTCTGGCACTAAGAATTTACTACCGTTACTAATAACGTTAGCATTCTCTTCACCATCGTTATTTTCACTACCGTTTGACTTAACAGGTACCGCTTTTGCGAGCAACACGTGATCGGTCATGGTTGCTGGCGGAGCCATGTATTCAAGCCATTGGTTTGCGAAGCTGCCACTGAGCGCTCCACCAAATGCTTTCAAAAAGCCCATTTATTGACCTCCTTAAAGTTGTTTATATTTTTAGTATATCAGAAAAAACATTAGCATCGCGCTTATCCTTTCGGTTTTTTAGATAAAAGCCATAAGCACTCTTGACAAAAACGCAAAAGTGTGCTAATATAACAATATGAGTTACCAAAAGTGACTCATCGCAGGTTAAGAAAAGTTCTTAAGGTCTGTTAGACCGGGTTCCAAGAGTAGTCATTCGCACCGCTCTTCGAATCCGGCCTAATGGCCCATCCAACTACCAAAGTGGTAGTTCGGTCACCCATATAAAGGAGTTTTGAATTATGGGTATTATTGCAAGAACAATGGTTAGTGTATTTCTGTTCGTCATCAACGTCATTAATGGCGGCAACTTCAAAAAAATATTTGCGAAGGCCGCTCCCGCTGAATGCGAGGTACCGCTTGAGTGGTACTATTACAACAGCGACAAGGAAGATAATGACTTCAGCTTTTCTGGGCCAGACGCGGAAGACGATGAGCCTGATCTACTTGATAAAGCTATTTTTGTCGAAGGGGGTGAAAATCCGACAGCGGACATTTACGACTACCAGTCTAACTACGTCTGGGCTCAAGACCGAGCCGGCAACTTTATGCTAGTTCCAGAAGGCCTAATTGGCCCAGGCTTACGTAGAATATTCTAACTTAACCAGCAAACCATAGCCCCGACGATTCGGGGCTTTTCACTTACACAAAAAACGGCCCCACAAAAGAGGCCATTTTTTATTTTTTTGTTTAGAATCTCTTGGTTGCGTCTTCAATAACCTTGATGGCTTCGTCTACACCAAAGAAACCCTTCACCTGAGTCGTGCCAGGTTTCTTCAAGTCCTTATAGTGGTTGAAATGGAATTCAATTTGTTCAATTGTACGCTTTGGTAAATCTTCAAGCGTCTTGATCGAGTCACCGTTATTGCGATCATCATCAACTACCGCGATAATCTTGTCGTCAACTTCGCCGTCATCGACGAATTTCATAACGCCAAGGATTCGGGCCTTTACATAGATGCCAGTCGTAAGTGGTTGTTCGGTAATTACAAGTACGTCAAGCTCATCGCCGTCTTCGTCTAATGTTTGCGGAATGAAACCATAATTGCATGGCTTCGCAAATGCCATTGGCTCAATGCGATCAAGCATAAAACATGCACGCTTGCGGTCCCACTCGATCTTGTGGTTGCTGCCAGTTGGAATCTCAATCACGACATTGATGCTGCCGTTTTTATAATCACCAGGTTCAAGTACTTGGTTAAAATCTGCCATTTCACTCCTTTCGTTTTTGCGAGAGTTTTCCTCTACTCCCGAATAGCATTTTCCTTTATTCTAACATACCTGATGTGATACAATAAACATAAGCAAAACTATATATTTTTATAGGAGAAAAAGATGGTAAGAATTGCTATTAACGGTTTTGGGCGCATCGGTCGCAATGCTTTCAAAATCGCATTTGATCGTAACGACGCCGAAATTGTCGCCGTTAACGATCTTACTGACACTAAAACACTCGCACATCTCTTGAAGTACGATTCCAATTATGGCATCTACTCAAAGGATGTCGGCTTTGACGACGAAAACATTATCGTTAACGGTAAGCCAATCCGCGTCTTTTCAGAAAAAGAGCCAGGTAGTTTGCCATGGCGTGATCTCGGCGTAGATGTCGTTATTGAATCCACTGGTTTCTTTACTGATCCAGAAAAGGCTCGCGCCCACATCAACGCTGGCGCTAAAAAGGTTGTCATCTCTGCCCCAGCCAAAGGCGAAGGCGCAAAAACTATCGTACTCGGCGTCAACGAAGATCAGGTCACTCCAGAAGATCAAATTATTTCCAATGCTTCCTGCACTACCAACTGTATCGCACCAGTCATGAAAGTCCTCGAAGACAACATTGGTATTGAAAAAGCCATGATGACTACTGTTCACAGCTACACCGCTAGCCAGAAGCTTCAAGACGCTCCAGCTAAGGACATTCGTGAAGCACGTTCTGCCGCCGAAAACATCGTTCCAACGACTACCGGCGCTAGCAAAGCCGCCGCTCTCACGATTCCTTCTCTCCAGGGCAAATTCAATGGCCTCTCCGTTCGCGTTCCAACCCCAGTAGTTTCCCTTTCCGACATCACTGCCGTCACAAAGCGCGAAACCAGCAAAGAAGAAATCAACGAACTCTTCAAGAAAGCCGCTCAAGATCCTTACTACCAGGGCATCCTTGACGCCACCGAAGAAGAACTCGTTTCTATCGATTACCGTGGCAACTCCCACTCCTCCATTGTCGACCTCAAGCTCACCGATGTCATCGGTGGCAACCTCATCAAGGTTGTTGCTTGGTACGACAACGAATGGGGCTACAGTAATCGTCTTGTCGAGCTTACCGTCGATCTTGGCAA
The DNA here is from genome assembly GCA_946185175.1 of uncultured Candidatus Saccharibacteria bacterium. GTDB lineage: Bacteria > Patescibacteriota > Saccharimonadia > Saccharimonadales > Saccharimonadaceae > UBA2834. The sequence continues at coordinate 73 of CAMHIH010000028.1, read as the reverse complement.
AATGGAGCAAAATTAGTCATGCATGTCTACCTCGGCGCTGACCATCGCGGCTTTGCCGCCAAAGAGCAAGTCG
>CAMHIH010000027.1 GCA_946185175.1 uncultured Candidatus Saccharibacteria bacterium | reverse complement strand
GGCTTTTTCGCGGTCGTCTAACTCGCCAGTGTCAAATTGCAGCTTCTTTTCTTCGGCTGTATCAAAATCACAACCTAAGGCTTCCGCGATTTGGTGCGTGAAGCTTCGACCACCAATCGAGAACATCTTGGTGCCGTCAACGCCACCGTCATCAACAATAGCAATATCCGTCGTGCCGCCACCAATATCCATCACGATACCGGAGAAATTCGACTCGACGTCTTCACCTAAGCAAGCTCGACATACCGCAAATGGTTCTACTGCAACCGTAACCAAGTCCAACTCCAGTTCGTCGCAGACTTTTTCGATTGCGGAAATATGCACCAATGGCGCATATGCGGTGTATAGCTGTACAACTATTTCTTTGCCTTTAAAACCAATTGGGTTGGAGACTTTGTAGCCATCTATCCGCAACGATACAAGCGCAGAATTGATTAGGCGCACTTCGACGTCCGGGTTATTTGTCTCGATTGCAACCTCACGGCGAGCCTTTTCGCCAGCACGCTGTTGCACTTTCTTGATGATCTGCCCCATTTCCTCTTCGGTAATTGGCTTACTGGCATCATTGCGACGGTATTTGATAGATGCCGTGTTGCCCTTAATTAGCTCGCCAGCGATGCCGACCACGACTTCTTTGGCGCGCACGTCAGCCATTTCTTCGGCCTTTATCAGGGCTTCTTCGCAGGTCTTTGCTACACCTTGAATATCGGCGATGGCACCGGAATACATATTAGTTGGAGCTTCATGCGCCTTGCCAACACCAACAATATGCACGTCACCCTTACTTTTCTTCGCAATTAGAGCTTTGACATATTCCGTACCAATATCTAGAGCGAGCAAATAGTCATCGGAATTGTTCTTCAATGGGGCGACTTCATCGTCCTCAACTGTCTTCTTGCGAGAAAAGATACTCATGCTTAGATTATATCATTATGTCATGAAAAAATCGCTAGCGTTTTGACATTTATCGCGTTTTGTGGTATAATTAGAAGATAGACTGTCGCTATTAGAAATGGAGGTGGTTCCAATGGCACAGATTGAAAAGTACTTCGACGGAATCAGTGAGGCACTCGACCGAATCATCGAAAACGCAATTATTGGAGGCATGTCGAAACGCGAACTCGGAAAGGTTAAAGCACTCGCACGTAAAATCAAACCCGAAGCTGCATCGCTTGACTATGCCATCAAGCTCCTGAACCAAGAGCCTAAATTGGTAACCGAAAAACACGCACTGGCAGATTCCTGTGGCAAAGCCGTCGGATACGTTTGCGAAATCCAGACAATTTGCGCGTTCGCCGATTGGCCGGACGACTGGAGTAAGCGCGCAGAAACAAGGCTAATGATTAGCCAAGCCCTTCAGTACCTCTTATGGGTATTGACGCACGCACACCAGAAAGCCTGCCGCTTCGGCTATCGCAAGTAGTCCTTTCCATCAAAAGGCAGCCCATCGCGGGCTGCCACTTTTTGTTTTTTTCTAACTATTACTCGACAATTGCCTTAATGCGACGCACGCCAGCGGAGCTCGACTCCTCTTTTTTAATCTTAAAGTGGCCAATCACACCAGTATGTTCGACGTGCGGGCCGCCGCAGACTTCGCGCGACACCGGATTATCAAAATCGCCAATCGTATAAACGGTGAGCTTTTCCGGATATTTGTCCCAGAATTGACCATGCGCCTTGAGTGTGTCGCGAGCGTAAGCCTTGTCGTATTCATCGTGTACAACCTTAAGGTCGGCCTTAATCCATTCGTTGACCTGATCCTCAATTTGTTGCTTTTCTTCTGGCGTAAGCTTGCGGTCAAGATTAAAATCGAAACGAAGGCGCTCAGCGGTGATATTGCTACCCTGTTGACCAATATTTGGATCGATTAATTTTTGTAAAGCGGCGAGTAAAAGATGAGTTGCGGTATGATACTTGGTAGTCTGCTCGCCATGGTCCTCGAGACCGCCCTTAAACATACCCTTACTGGCGGTCTTGGAACGTTCACGTTGCTCTGCGAGCGAAGCCTCGAATTCTTTGCGCCAGTTTTTACTGAGTGGAATATCTTGACGATAAGCCTCTTCAACAGAAAGCTCCATCGGGAAGCCGTAAGTATCCTGAAGCATAAACAATTCTTTGCCAGTGAGGCCATCTTTCTGGAAACGCGCCAATTCTTTCATGCCACGACGCAATGTTTTGCGAAACGCTTGCTCCTCATGGCTTAGTACTTCCAGAACTTGCTCACGCGTAGTTAAGATGCTGTCTGGTAGGTCTTTGTAATTTTCGGCAATCAATGGCAAAACTTCAGCCAAGAAATCTTGCTCGATGCCAAGATTGAGCGCCTTCAAAATAGCGCGACGAATTAAACGACGAAGCGCATAGCCCTGCTGCTTGTTGGAAGGTTTGAGACCTTGGGCAGTTAAAAGATAGGCGCCGCGAAGATGGTCGGCAATGACGCGCATCTCGGCGGTATTTGACTCGTAGCTCTTGCCAGAAAGGTCAACGAGCTTATCGACGATTGGCTTTAAAAGTGAAATTTTGAAAACATCATAAGAGTCCATTGAGGCCGCCGTGATACGTTCGAGGCCGGCGCCAAAGTCGACGTTTTTATCTTTAAGTTCTTCAAAGCTGCCATCCTCAAGACGACGATATTGCATGAAGACTTGGTTACCGATCTCCATAAAGCGAGCACCATCGGAAGCCGGGTGCGCCTTGCCATATCTGGCTTCATCCTGATGCTCTTCGCCAAAATCATAGAAGACTTCAGAATCTGGACCGCACGGGTCGCCGATTGGCGTGGTTTCAATGCCGCCACCGCGAGACCACCAGTTTTCTTTATCGTTGTAGAAGAAGATGCGCTCGTTGCCCTTAATGCCGCGTTTGTCGCCATTCCCGGCAGTATCGATTTCGGCAATTTCGGCATCAATACCAGCTTCTTTGAAGACTTGCTGCCAGATATGAGCCGCCTCATCGTCGCGCGGGATATTGTATTTTTCGTTACCAATAAAGCAAGTGACATAAATCTTAGCCGGATCGAGACCAACCTCTTTGGTTAAGAAAGTGAAGAAATTGCGAATTTGCTCCTCTTTGAAATAATCGCCAAGTGACCAGTTGCCAAGCATCTCGAAAACCGTAGTGTGGCGCGGGTCGCCGACGTCGTCGATGTCTTGTAGGCGCAAGCATGGCTGAGAGTCGGTAAGACGCTTACCTTCCTTGTGTGGCTGGCCGAGCAAAAATGGAAGGAGCGGCTGCATGCCAGAACCGGTAAATAACGTCGTAGGGTCGTTTTCGAGCACGAGTGGTGCTGGAGCAATTTCGACATGCCCTTTAGATTTCATAAAGTCGAGATATTTTTGGCGTACTTCACTTGCATTCATCTGATTATTATACAATAGTCTGACAGATGCAGAAAACATAAGCAATGTTCTTGACTTTTTTGCTTTCTGTGGTATAATTATAGATTTAGTTGCACTATAACTACGGTATCCCATTTCATATCGGAGCAAGTGGTGCTCCCAGCTCTTAAGAAAGGAGTGTTGGTTATGAAGAAGACCATCGCCGTCATTATATCTATGTTGCTCGCAGTATTTGTGATGTCCAGTAGCGTTAGCGTGGCGTATGCCGCGGAGGCACCCAATAGCGACCCCGTGAAAGCCCGCTCAACTCAGCAGACCAAATTGCTGACCAATGCCGGTGAATACTACGGCTGGAGCGCTGGCGTGAAGCCGAAGTCCGAAACGCCAGGCAAAATTGTAACCTCTATCACTCTGCGTAACAGTAGTCGTTATGTGTTACGTGTAACACAGACCACCCAGCGCAAAAGTGGCAAATACGTGATTAGCTATGTGCGAGATGGGCAAAGCTCAATAATTCCGCCACCCAAACAAACGTCGTCACGGTAGAATACAACTGATTGACCAGGAGTGAGTGATTTCTGTTCTTCGGCAAAATGCACAATTTGAGTTGAGGAATCATAAGTGGCCGAAACCAGGGGCGCGCGATGGCGAATTCTGGCCATAATCTTACCTTCGGCCGGCGCACGCAATATGACGTCGCGTAATTTTACTTGGTCTGACCAAAGTTTGCGCGCATTTAAATTCTGTGACACATACACAATGTTTGCATCCATATCTTTTTTCACGACATAGTATGGTAAACCCTGCGTTAAGCCGAGGCCGTGACGCTGGCCGAGCGTATAGAAAATCGCGCCATCATGTATGCCAAGCTCGGTTCCAGTTTCAAGTTCGATAATTTTGCCAGGCTTTGTCTCAACAAATTCCGCCAAAAAGTCTTTCATGTTTGCTTCGCCCACAAAACAAACACCCATTGATTCTGGTTTATGCGCGACGGCGAGACCGATTTGCTCGGCGAGTGCTTTTACTTCTGGCTTTAACATGTCGCCAACTGGAAAAATTGTCTTAGCAATCACTTCCGGCGTAATACGGTACAAGAAATAGGTTTGATCCTTGTTTTCGTCTTCTGCCATTAAGAGTTCATCCCCACGCGTTTTCGCGTAATGGCCCGTCGCAATCGCTTCGGCACCCTGTTCGAAAGCCGTTTCGGCAAATAACTTAAACTTGATTTCCTGATTACACATAATATCTGGATTTGGTGTGTTACCCTTCTGATATTCCGCCAACATATAGTCGACAACTTTCTGCTTGTATTCCGTTTCGAAATCAAATACGCGAAAATCAATGCCTAGTTTTACGGCAACACGTTTTGCGTCAGCTAAATCTTCTGCCCAAGGACATTTCATGCCTGGCAAATTTTTGCTCCAGTTTTTCATGTAGACACCGACTACCTCGTGCCCTTGCTGCTGTAAAAGATAGGCCGAAACGGCCGAATCAACGCCACCAGACATTCCAAGAAAAACTTTCATTCTTATGATTATAACATAAAAATGATTTTTCGCCATCGCGGCAAATAATCGTTAAAACAATCTCAAAAATCGATTTTTTGCGAAATGTTTATGCTAAAATAGATATAGGTTATGAGGAGGTGGAATGTTTTACCCTAATCGTCAGGCGTTGGGAGACCAGTTGGCGGTTAAGTTAATGCAGTACAAAGATACTGAATCTATCATTTTTTGCCTCAAAAAAAGCTCTCTGCTTTCTTGCATTGAGTTGGCGGCACACCTTCATGCATACATTTACATTTTGCAATATTCCGAAATTAGCGACCCATACGACATTACGCGTAGCCTTGGGGCTGTTACAAGCAAGGGTGAATTCGTATTAAATCCAACCATTTCGCAGGGTGAATACGAATACATTCAGTCTAGCTTCCAGAGCGTAATCGAGGAGCGCAAACGTACGGCTTTTTCGGAAATTAACGCCGAAAAAGACCCGAACCCAAATTTCGACCCACACGCATTTAATAGCCGCAATATTTTACTGTTCGCCGACATTCTTAAGACTTCGTTCCAAATTCAGATTGCAGAAAATATTCTAAAGTCTTATTCTCCGAGCATGACGGCTGGCGTAGTTGGCAACATTACCACCGAAGTTTCCGATAAATTCTGGATTGATACTGATGGCGTAACCTACATGGATGTATTGCCAAATACCCTATTCGAAGACGACCATTATTTTGACCAACCCGATCCATATACCGACGAAGAGAAAATTTTAATGGCAAACAACATTAGCCTGTATTGGGCATAGAAAGGAGACAAATGAACCCAACTGCCAATCCACAGCTAGTAGAGAGCGATCTGATAGACGCCAAAACTAGCATTGACAAAATTAATAATGCTTTCCGCAAGAAAGTGGTCGGCCAAGAAGAATTGCGCCTGTCACTTTTAGTATCACTGATTGCGGGCGGACACATTCTGCTCGAGTCCGTGCCAGGTCTCGCCAAGACGCTCGCCGCCAAAACAATCGCTGAGGCCACTAGTGGTAGCTTCAGCCGCGTGCAATGTACGCCAGATTTGCTACCGAGCGACATTATTGGTACCCAAATCTATAATGCACAAAATGCAAGTTTTGAAACGCAAATTGGCCCGGTTCATGCCAACTTCGTTCTCCTTGATGAAATTAACCGCTCCAGCGCTAAAACCCAAAGTGCTATGCTCGAAGCCATGCAGGAACGCCAGGTCAGTATTGGTGGTATTAAATATGAAATGCCAGATCCATTCTTTGTACTAGCAACCCAGAACCCGATCGAACAAGAAGGTACTTACGAATTACCGGAAGCTCAGCTTGACCGTTTCCTATTAAAGGAGGTAATTACCTATCCGAGCCGCGATGAAGAATTGCAGGTATTAAATTACACAATTGCAGGCGCCACAACTGCGCCATTGGCTGACGGCGAAAAAGTCGGGATTGAGTCCGTCAAGAAAATGCAAGATTATTGCAAACGCGTAGCAGTTGACGACTCAATCAAAAATTACATCATCAACATCGTCCAGGCTACTCGCAATCCAAAAGAAGTGATCGATCTGAATTTAGCTCACTACGTCGAGTATGGCGTTAGCCCACGTGGTTCACTTTCTTTGATGCGCGTCGCACAAGCTCTCGCACTAATTAATAACCGCGCTTATGTCACACCTGACGACGTCAAACAATTACGCCACGCAGCACTCCGTCATCGCATCATCTTAAATTACGAAGCCGAAGCTGATGGCGTGCATTCCGAATCTATCATTGACGCAATCTTTAGCAAAATTAAAACCCCATAATTGATTAAATAATTTCACACAAAAATGCCTAGGTATCTCGCACGAGCCCAAAAGAAGATGATGATCTACTCGCAACGCCGAGTTAGAACTGCATTGTCTGGCAACTACGGTTCCGTCTTTAAGGGTCGCAGCATGGATTTTGACGACTTGCGCGAATACACCTATGGCGACGATATTAAGGATATCGACTGGAAAGCTACAGCGCGTTCACGCAATGTAATGATTCGCCGCTATATTGCAATTCGTAAGCACAACATCATGATCGTAGCCGATAGCGGCAAGACTATGGCTGCTTTAGCGCCAAGTGGCGAGAAAAAAGGCGATATTGCGGTATATTGTGCCAGTATTATGGCCTATATCGCTCAAAAACACGGCGACTTAATTGGCTGTGTCTATGGTGACGTTAGTCAGACTAAACGCTTCAAGCTTAAAGAAAGCACGGCTCATATTGAAAATTTCTTGAGCCATTATGATCACTCTATCTCGCTCGAGGCTGCCGACAGTAACATAAATCAGTTATTGTCCTACGTCAGTAAAATGTATCATGAGCGTATGTTCCTGATTATTATTACAGACCCAGCCACGGCCGCCTCACTAAATGTCAATTACGTCCGTCGCCTTGGCGCTCGTCATGAACAGATGTTTATCCTAGTCGAAGATTCACAATTGACCAACAAAAATCTGTTAAAGCAAGATGCGCGCGAAATTGAAGACAATCTCCGTTTGCCACTATTTTTCCGCGACAACAAAAAAGTTGCCAAAGCCGAAGAAGAATATCGTGAAAAACAACGCGAGAACATTCGCCGCAACTTGCGTCGATTTGGTGTTGTATGTTCATTCGTTGATAGTTCCGAAAATGCCATTCAGCGCATCTATACGATGCTAGAGGAGCAAAAACATGCTAGAAAGTGAATTCTACGGTCCAGTTTACTATAGTGGCGTATGGGTCCCAATCGGCGCATTCTTCCTACTCTGCGCTGGCGCCGTTGTTGGATTAATCCTCTACACTACCCGCAAAAAGACCATTAAGCAAATTCATACACTCAAGCCACTTGCGCCAAAAGTCGTTGACTTAAATGCCCTTAAGCAAAAATACCTAGGCATTATTGACCAAATAGAAACTTATTACAACGATCACCGCACCAGCGCTTCGGTCGCACATCAACAATTGAGCAAAGCCGTGCGTACATTCTACTATGAGGCACTCGGTTTCCACGCCGAAGTTATGACTCTGGAAGACCTAAAGCAAAGTCATCACAAAGATTTAGCGACCCTGATTAGTAAATACTATCCAGACGAATTTGATATGCTCGAGCAAGGCCTCGTCGCGCAGTCAGCACAGAAAGCAAGAGATTTAATTAGGAAACAATAATGCGATACGAACTATTATTCATTCTGCCACTACTCGCGCTCCTCGCCATTACTGGGGCGACCATTTGGCGTTTCCTGAAAAATAAACGCAAAATTATAAACAAAGCAATTATTGCGCATACCGAAAATATCAAAAAATTAGATGCGTACAAAAAAGCCACACTTTTCTATCGCATCCTAATCGTGGCGACGTCTACGGTTTTCATGGCAACCCTAACAATCAGCACCATGATTGCATCCCGTCCAGTCACAAGAGTATTGGACCAAAACCAGAACGCAGCCAGAGACATCATGCTATGTCTCGATGTCAGCAGTTCCATGCATCCATACGTCGTCGATGTTCTTAATTATTACGGCGATATCTCCTCCAATCTGAAGGGTGAAAGAATTGGCATTACAATCTTTGACGGCGCGGCAATGCAAGTGTTGCCATTGACTAACGACTATGCCGCGTTGGCTGAAACGATTGAAAATATGAGTAGCGGTAGCAATATCAGAAACTATGCCCAATTAGTCAGCGTAAATGGTCGTTATTCCTTAATAGGAAATGGTTTGGTGAATTGCGTAAACAATATGGGAGAGAAAGATCAAGACACGAGAGCAAGGGCGGTCATTTTAGCTACCGACAATAATGGCCAAACAGGAAGCGATACAATAAACCTATCACTTGAGCAGGCCGGCGAATATGCAAAATCTCGGGGGATAATCATTTACGGCATAGACACTAATGAATCTGAGAGAAAAACCGAGAACTACGGCTACCGCAACTCATCAAGAGAGTTCGAAGATGCCGTCTCCAACACGAAGGGCGCCTACGTCAGGCTTGGGCAAAATAAATCGCTTAGCGTATCTATGATTACAGAGAGCATTATGGCGTCATTGGAGAAATATACGCTCAGCGACGCGAAGAGGGTTGAAACCGATGCGCCAAATAATTACATAATCGCATTAGCCATCGCAACCGGTATTCTCCTATTTGTGATCTGGAGGCTAAAAGTATGACATTTAACTCAATTATCCCAGTTTATATTATCGTAATCCTCTTAGCGGTATG
>CAMHIH010000026.1 GCA_946185175.1 uncultured Candidatus Saccharibacteria bacterium | reverse complement strand
ATTGAAATAATTAAGAGCTCGAATAATCTGGTCGGCTGCCACCATGCCCTGCACCTGTGTATGAGCCGTTAGCACTTCCAGACCGCCCCAACGCTCGTTGAGAATCTTACAAAAATCTGCATAACCCGCCGCCTGTGTACTAGATATTACGCCAATCTTCGTAATCTTCGCCGGCAGTGGACGCTTCTTTTCGACCGCAAATAGCCCCTCTTCAGTCAGTTTTTTCTTCAGCAGCTCAAAACTCTTTTTCAAACTCCCCTCACCCACCGGCATAATGGCCTGTACGGTTAAGGAGAACTTTCCCCAATTGGTTAACTTCGGTACCGCCCGCACGCGTACTTTCATGCCATCTTCCAATGGAAAACGGAGTGCAAACTTCATCATAAAACAACCAACACTCGATTGGTCATCTTTCAAATCAAAGAAGACGAATTTCCCTTGATTCACCTTGAAACTCGCCACCTCGCCCTCGACAATCACGCCAGAAAAAGCGGTCTCCATTATCTGATTACAGACCGCCTGAAAATCCGATACGCTATATACCTGCTCGGTCATCCTAATCCTTTGGTACTTCGAACTTATCTTCACGCGACATCAATGCATGCTGATAGAAGCCATAACCGCTCACGATTGTCCCGATTAGCACAAACACACGCGTCACAATCACAGTAATCGTCGCCGTATGAATATCGACGCCAGTTGCTACCATCGCCGCAATGAAGGCCCCTTCGTAGCCGCCCATGCCGCCCGGCGTCACCATTACCGTGCCAACTACACTCGCAATCCCCTCTGCAATCATGATTTGTGGCAAAATTTCTGGATGCCCTAGCGCGCAAGCTATCACCCAATATGTCGCAAGCTCCAAGAAAGAATAAAATAATCCCCAAATCATTGGCTTACCTAAAATTCGACGGTTCTTTTTAAGATTCAGATAATCTTCGCGCAAGTCACCAAAGAACTTCGCCACATTCTCTTCGCTCAAAATCTTACGCTTCTTTCCGCGCGACGCCTTGCGCATCACCTTATTGATAAACTTTGTCGAAGTTGCCACCAGCCAATCGATATTTTTTTGGCGTCGCACAATCAACCACGCAAGCACCAAAAGACCAATAATACCAAAAGCTACACCTGCCGCCAGAATCACGGCCCACCAGCCACCAGGCACAATCTGCAAGGTAGCGATTACAATAATAATCGCAATCAATGTCTGCAAGGCATTTCCAACTGCGCAAATGCCGTAGCGCAAAATATGAATAAAGCTAATCTGTCCAGCGGAAATATTGAAATCTTTTAAGCGCCATATTAGATAGGCCAGACCACTCGCGCCACCAGACGGCAAGGCATGGTTCACAAAGTTAATCTCGAGCGAAATGCGAGTTAACTTTGCCTGCGAAATCTTAAAATTCTTACGTTGGCGCAAAAACGCAAAATAAATCTGCCCCGCCGCATAATACATTAGTATTTGCTCCGGAATAATCAATAGAACAATCCAGATATTGATATGTTGTAATGAATACCAAGTTCCTTCTAGCATAGTCATAGTCTGGCCATCAATCTCGACCGTACCACTAAAAGCCTTATAAGCAATAAAGGCCACCAACAACAAGGTAACCACACTCAAGATTTTCTTAAACATATGCTAAAATTATAGCATATGAATTATCTATTGGTACTGGGGCGTGAACCAAAAATTTCCCTCGCTGAGCTCGAGGCGCTTTTTTCGAGTAGCAAAGTTAAGCAAATCGCGCCAAATCTTGCCATTGTTACTGCCCATAGTCTGTCACTCGACCGATTAGGCGGCAGCATCAAAGCCGGTCTCATCCTCGATTATCCGCTTCAGGATTATTTATCCAATTTACCAGAAGGCAAGATTACATTAGGTATTTCAGATTACTCCACTCGCGCCAACCCACACAAAACCTGGGAACTCGCCCTTAAATACAAGAATCTTCTCAAACGCCACGGCCGCAACGTACGCCTCGTGCCAAACGGCAAAAGCGCAGTTTTATCTTCTGCAACCTCACACCACAATCAGCTCGGCGAAAAAACCAACCACATCGAAATCATCAAGTTCAGCAAATACACCGCCATCTCTGTCGGCACTCAAAATATCACCGCCTACGCCAAGCGTGACCAAGCTCGTCCCGCCCGCGATGCATTCGTCGGCATGTTACCACCAAAACTCGCCCAAATTCTCATCAATCTCGCCACCGAAGGAACTAAATCTGGTACCGTGCTCGATCCATTCTGTGGCACTGGTGTTGTTCTGCAAGAATCCGCCCTACTCGGATATTCTGTTTATGGCACTGACTTATCCAAAAAAATGGTCGATTACTCTCGCAAAAACCTCGACTGGCTCTTCGATAAAACCCAAAAACTTCAAAAATCTCAGGCGCCAAAAATCCAGCTCGAAGTCGGCGACGCCACCAAACATCAATGGCAACCCGCGCCAGATTTCATTGCTAGCGAGATCTACCTCGGTCATCCACTTTCGACACCACCCGCAGACATCAAGCTTAAGCAACTTCAGCAAGACGCCAAGTCACTTCTTTCCGACTTTTTACGCAACCTAGGCAAGCAAATCCCCGCCGGTACACAACTTGCGCTCGCCATTCCAGCTTGGAAGCGACCAAACGGCACTTATTCAGGGGTTAATATCCTTGACGAATTAGATAAATTGGGCTATAATGCCATAAAGTATCGTTATGCGTCTTACGATGACCTCTTATATTACCGAGAGGATCAAATCGTTGCGCGTCAAATAATAGTATTAAGGAAAAAGTAGTAATATGTCACATGTCAAAGCTGGCGGTACCAGCAAAAACCTACACAACAATGCCGGCCAACGACTTGGCGTCAAGCGTTTTGGTGGCCAACAAGTCAAGACTGGTGAAGTTCTCGTCCGCCAAACTGGCGCAACGAAAATCGCCGGCCCTGGCACTTTCATGAGCCGCAACTTTACGATTCACGCCGCCATCGATGGTAAGGTCGTCTTCGTAAAGACCAAGAAAACTCATTTCTCCGGCAAGAGCCTCCCACGCACCCGCGTCGAAGTTCACGCCGCCTAATCAAGCAATTATCAAAAAATATCTCCGAGTAGGTCGGAGATATTTTTTATTTCACTGCTGCAATTTGCGCCAAAGCTTTCTTCACTAAAGTCCAGCCACTCAATCCAGTCGACTTCATTTCGACGTCAATCGTCGCCAATATTCTTAGAATCTCTGGCGCTTTATGGTCACGTTTTTCAAGTGCCGTAAAAGCCTTCGACGCGAACGCGCCTATCGTCGAATAAGGATCTTTATTCTTATCAGCCTCAAGAGCCTTACAAGTCGCCAATGCCTTTTTCAAATTGCCTTTTACTGCGTCATCATACATATTAAAAGCCGCAAATGTCTCTTCTTTGCTAATAACCCGCTCAAAGCCCTTAATCTCAATACGTTTATCCGATGATAGTGTTTTGCCGGGCTCGCCACGTTTATCAGGAGCCTTTTCATTCCAAATAATTACCTTATGTGGCGTATCGATATATTTAATTACCTCCGCCCAACATTCTTTGTTTTCATCCAGCCCTTTAATGAGAATTTTTCGTTCGTCGCCAAACAAGGTGGTTCCCATAAAAACCGACGGCATGTCGCTCACCATTAAATTATCAGTTTCGACCAACTCATAATCTTTACCGAGCACTTTTTCTACTGCCGCTTGCGCCTGCGCCCGCTCTGTTCCATAGAAAATCTTAAGCATCCACTTTCCCCTTCGGCTGACACTTCGGACAATAATGCGTTCCTCGCCCCGCTACGCGCGTCTTGAGAATCTCACTACCGCATTTGCGACACACTTCACCGTCACGTCGAAATACTTGCGCAAACTTCTCTAGATAACTCCCCCTTGTGCCATCCGCTCGCACATAATCTTTCATCGTCGATCCACCACTATCAATCGAACGCTGCATCACTTCGCGTAATCCATGCAATAGTTCGTCTGCCGTCTCACGCGAAATCGCCTTCACTCTCGTACCTGGATACAAACCCGCCAAATAGCACCCCTCGTCGGCATAGATATTTCCCACTCCCGCGATTACATGTTGATCTAGAATCACAGCCTTGATTATAGAATTTTGATGCCTCTGCAATCGTTGCCAAAACTCCTCTTCATTCATATCCCATGGTTCTGGCGCCAATCTCTTCAAAAACTCATCCTCCGCCAAACCCAATTCGTCTAGCGCCTTAATGAATCCAAATTTTCGCTGATCGTTAAAATATAGATGCGTACCATCCGTGAATTCAAAATAAATTCGCGTATGTCGCCCTGGCATTTTTTCCGTAAAACCACCATCCGGATGGCCAGCCGCAAAGCGTTCATCGCCCACGAAAATCATTTGCCCCGTCATCCGCAGATGCGTCATCAGCCAAAGCTCGTTTTCGAGTTGCATTAATAATGCCTTACCGCGTCGATCTATCTCGATAATTTTTTGCCCCTCAATCAGCGCTTTATCAAGGCCTCGCCAACTCTTTTCGCACAAAATTGTCACGCTTTTAATGCGTTTATTCAGAATGCATTTATCAAGCCCACGCCGTATTGTCTCTACTTCTGGAAGTTCAGGCATATCTCTTTAAAGTATACTACACCATGTGTAGGATAAAGAGACCATAGAATGCAATCGAGTTGCGAATAATATGCACTAAAATACCGCCATAAACCGTGCCAGTTAGTTCACGAATCAAACAGTTAATAACACTCATCGCGAACACGATCACGCCTACGTTCCACTGCCCATGGACAAGCGCAAACAAGAGTGAAACCAATACGATTGCCGGAAACGCCGGAATCTTCGCGCGCAGTTTACCATATAACCAGCCACGGAAAATTAATTCTTCACAAATTGGCGCTACAATCGCTAAAGCGATATAGGCCATAATCAAGTCGCCAGCGACATATATATTTTGGAAACCAACTTCTTGTGTCTGCTCCCAGTCAATCATCGGCAAAACAGCCTGCCCCAAGAACAATAATGCTCCGCCAATCAAGGTCGCTACCAGGTAGCCACCGACCGAAAGCAAAATATCAGTCCAGGTCGGCCAACCACGCAAACCCATCTCGCTGCGCGTAGTCTTCATGCCGTGCTTTTTAAAGAGCGCCCACGGCAAAAAGATTGTTACACATACAGCCAAAGCGTAGATAATTGCCTCAAGAATCAACTCAAGCAAAGTTTCGTTCATAGTTTCGTAATGGAAAACATCTTTCGTCATACCAAACACGAGGCCGGTAAGGAACATACTGCCATAAAGCGCTGCGGCCACCCAGGCTGTTATCAAAATCGAAAATAACGATACGGAAATAATACCACCGACGCGCTTACGCTTCTTTTCGTTCTTCATGCCAAGCTTCACCAAAGCCTTATCGACAAATGAATAACTTTTGTATTCAATTTTTTCGCGCTTTTTTGCGGTTTTCTTCTCTGTTTTTGCGACTTTTTTATTCATTATGCCCACCTACCCTCTTAACCAATTAACCTAAATATATCCAAGACCGTTACAATTAGCGCTAGGACCAAAATAATCATGAATGAGCGCCCCACAATCTTCTCCTCTGTCTCTTTGGAGAGGCGCTGTTTCTTCATTCTGGCAATTGTTATCATTAACCAACGACCACCGTCTAATGCCGGGATTGGCAATACATTCATACATGCCAAAGACACTGATATTAGTGCCACCAAGAAGAATAGATTACGCGGTCCGCTAGCTGTGAATGCAGGGAATAAAATACCAATAATACCCACTGGCCCGCTTACCGAATCGCCAGCCGTCTGGAGCTCTTCTGCGCCCTGCTGACGCGTCTCTGCGTTCCCACTAATCTGTTTGGCGAGACCATCGATCAAGTTCCAAATCATTACGCCAACCCCCTTAAACGTCTCGCCCGTCAACTGCAAAGTCGTACCAACGCCCACAATTGGCGCGCTCCAAGTGCTGCGATAATATGCGGCACCAGTAATACTAGCCCCTAACAAATATTCCCCGCCAGCTGGATTTAAGTGAATTTGCGTAGTAATAATTTCATCATTACGCTCGATAGTCATAAAGACCTCTTCTCCGGCATGCGCCGAATTAAAATCAAGCAAATCATCCGTCACTATTACCACTACCGAATCGTCGCCCTCAATCGTCTGAATCTTCGTTACCACATCACCTTCCTGCAATGAACCTAACGCGGCAGGGCTCCCCTCAATCACAGAACTAATCGTTACTGGTGTCGTCGCTACGGCCTTCACGTCGGAATCAATCACGAACTGATTTTCCAGAAAATGTGGCATACCCATAAAAGCCAGGACCGTAAATAGCACAAAAGCCACCAGCCAATTCATTGCAACTCCACCAAACAAAATCTTCGTTTTCTGCCAATAAGTTGCTTTGCCAAAGCTGCCTTTACGGTTATCGGCATCGCTCTCACCATGCATCTGACAAAAACCGCCAATCGGAAACCAGTTCAAAGAAATAATCAGACCCTTCCCTGGCGGATTCTTCCATTCTTTCTTTTTCAATCTGCGCCATTTACCGTCGACCTTGCGCCAGGCAATTGCGCGTGGCGGAAAGCAGATTCCAAATTCTTCTACATCTACACCGTTTTTTCGGGCTGCAATAAAATGTCCAAACTCGTGCGCAGTCACGAGGAACATCAGCATTAGAAGCCCCACTATAACTCCAATAAAAATCTCCATTACTATATATAATAGCACAGCCACAAGCACTTTCGAACATAAAAAAACACCCGCCGAAGCGGGTATTTCTTATTAATTATTTACCGATTGACTCGATTTCAATTACGGTATATTTTTGGCGATGACCAATCTCTTTATGTACGCGTTTCTTGGCCTTGTAGCGGATAACACGGAGTTTTTCGCCAGCGACTTTCTCTTCTACGACCTTAGCCTTGACTTTTACTCCCTTAACCGTTGGCTCGCCGACTGTTGTCTTGTCGCCATCAATTACGAGTAAAGCATCCAAAGCGAGATCTTTAGTTCCTTCCGGGAGGAGGTCCACACGGAGGGTCTCTTTCTCGGCCACAATATATTGCTTGCCGCCGATCTTTACGACTGCTTTCTTCATATAATTCCTTTATTAGTCTTGCGTTATTTTACCAAAAAATCCCACATAAATCAAGCCTTAACACTTTCCAAAACGCGCAAAAGACCCCGGGCGATACCCTAGCCCGAAGTCTTATTGCTTAAAAGGAGTAATTAAGAACGTTTATTTTTTGTTCTTATGCGTGGTCTTCTTATGTGAAGTACCAGCCGCAGCTTGTGCTTCTTCAAGCGCTTTTTGACTGTGATACCAGTAGGTTGCACCAACTACCACTGCGATAATTGCCGTCACCGCTAACGCCACTTCCGCAGGACCAGTCTTTGGTAATTCTGGCGTCGTACAACCAGGTTCACCTGGCGTACAAGGTTCATCTTCCGGCGTACAGCCAGTCTTTTCTATCTCAAAGGTAGCAGAATTGCTTAACTCGCCATCCGTATGATCGACATAAATCTTATTCGAATAAGAATGAACGCCACATGCTTCATTTAGAACAATATCATCATTAACTTTAACTTGATAAGTTAATACGCCACTCACGCCTTGACCAAAGTTACCCAAGTTGTAGCCATTTTGACCAATCAAATCGGTTAATTTTTGTTCATTACCGAGGCTATCCTTAAACACGGTAGTACCAGGCACTAAAGTTACGCCATTTGGCAACTTATCGTGGAAAGTAACATCAGTTAATGTGGTAGTACCAGTGTTCTTGAACTCAACTTTATAAGTCAAAGTATCGCCTGGCTGAGCCGTAACCTTATCAAAGAAGTTCGTTCCATCTTTTGAAACAGTCTTCTTTAAGTTTGCCCCCACCTGCTCTGCGCGTACGCGATAAATAATATGACCGGAATATTCACTACAAGCCGGCAAGTTGCCGTCAAGTTTGTTTACGCCAATCAAGATGCCATCACCGAATAAATTTTCGGATAAGGTCATGCCGTTTGTGCCATAACCATCGTTCCAAATATGTGCGGAACCAGGTACGTAGCGTAAGGCTACATCAACACTTGAATCAGTTGTAAAATATGCTTCATCCCAAACTTGGGTTGGATTAGCTACTGGCGACGTAATGATGGCACTCACCTTGCCTTTGTTTGCCGAGTTCACAGCGCTCGGGAAATTCGATGAAACTACTACACCCGTTGCGATACCAACACCAGATTGGTTTAGGCTAGATTTAGCGTTATTGTGATAGAAGATATACACTTCATATTCTTTGCCTGGGACAATCTTTACTTCATCTTCATAAGTATTCCCAGTATCTGCCTCCACGACACGCACGAAGTTGCGCTCATCGCCTAGGATATTGTTGTCCGTGATCGAGTTAAACGTCACGTAATCGGCCGGATTTTCCATCGTGAAGGTCGTACGTTTTGGCCCCCACGCCATAGTCGAAGCTGATGGCACAAACGCCGCCGCGACTACTGCTGCTACCGCTCCGACCACTAATGGCCATTTTTTAAATTTTGTATTTTTTTGTTTTTGCATTTTTACTCCTTTTTAGGAACGAAATTAATGTGTTCTAGGGGATATTGCTATCCCCTAACGACGTTATGGCCCCAGCGTTTCGCCGGTATTGGTATCGGGTTTGCCAAACAACTCATCGAATTGGCTTGCAAGATCTTGCTGTTGTTCGGTTGGACCACCGTTTTCACCAGTTTCAGTCTGTCCGCCATTATCTTCGACTTGTTGGAGAATATCTTTGACAACCTGGGCACTACCACTGTCTTCGAAAGCTTGCTCGGCTTGTGCTTGGTCAGCCTGACCCTCCGAGTAATCTGGCGTATCTTCACTAATGCGATCTTGCGCGAAACTATCATCTGCCGCCTCGATTGCCGAAGTGTCTGCCGATGATGGGTCCGAGCCAATCTGCGATGAGCTGCCGTCACCTTCTTCGACATAATCAACTGGATTCGATTCAAAAGGGGCTTCTTCGTCAATATCAGTTACAGGCAATTCCTGACCGCGCTGCTCAATGTTGCCAGTGCCGCCCTGCTCCACAACTTCTTCGTCAAGCGGGGTTTTGTGCTCCGGTTCTGGCTCTGGCTCCGGTTCTGGTTCTGGTTCCGGTTCTGGCTCTGGTTCTGGTTCTGGCTCCGGTTCTGGCTCTGGTTCTGGTTCCGGTTCTGGTTCCGGTTCTGGTTCTGGTTCTGGTTCCGG
>CAMHIH010000025.1 GCA_946185175.1 uncultured Candidatus Saccharibacteria bacterium | reverse complement strand
TCCAGCAGAACAGTCAGTCATGCCAGCCCCACAGCCATCGGTGCCAAACCCACAGCAAGCAACAAATGCGGAGTCAAAACCCACATCAAAGTTCGACGTAAAACGCATCTTAATGCCAATTATGGCCGTAGCCTGTATCGTATTAGTCGTGGTTATTGGAGTTGTACTCTATAATGTCTTGAGCGGCCCAAAATTAAAGAAAGGCGAAAAAGCTATGCTTTCAGAAGCCGCCTTTATCCCAAAGACCACGGAAGACGATTCTAAATATGCGCTTTTTGATAAAAACGGCAAACAGTTGACAGAGTTCGACATTAAAAGTCACAAAACAATGGTTGCCGGCTACGCACTCATCCAAAATGACAACGACGAATATGCAATAATCAATCAAAAAGGCAAAATAACTATCGATTGGCAAAAAAGCGAAATCGAACAATATGGCGGCCTGTTCTTGGTCTATATCAACGACAACGAAGGCGTTCTCGTAACCGGCAAAGGCGAACAAGTCGACGTCATCGATAAGAACTCGTCCGTTGAAAATATGTATTCTTCGCCAATCACGATAGTCTACCACAAAGACACCGTAAATATATTTAGCGCATATGGCGACCAGCTCGATACAATTAACGGCTCCGAAGACGACTGTGACTACTCAACGAGCCAAGCGGCCATAGCCGTCATTTGCAAGGACGCATTAGCCGTATTTGATGCGTATGATTTAAAAGAAGTTTTCAAGACATCCACCTCAAATCAGTATGACAGCTTCTATGCATCGCAAAACAATGACATCTACGCCTTTAGCTCTTTCAACTATGGCCTATACAACAACAAGAAAAACGATAAAGGCACGGCCGTTTATTCGGGTGGTAAATTCATCGAGCTAGGCGACCGCTGCGATAGTGTCTACGCCACCAACCCCAATCGATCCGAAGAAAAGAACGATGGCGGGTATGCATCATGTACGAATGATGATGGTACGTTCCTTATTGCCGCTGATGGGCATATAACTGATATAGAAGTATCCGAAAACACCGTTTATAATCCCGAACATTATGTCAAATATGACGCAGATGGCGAAAAGGCTGAGTTTTATGCCAATGGCAACAAAGTCGGCGAAGCCAAGGCTACCAGTCGGCCAACCATCTCATACGCTAGCTACATCATAGAAGACGACGACAACGTTTCGATATATGACTTAAGCGGCAAACAAATTTTTACGACACCTTATAAATATAGCGCAGAGGTTTATGGCGTCGACAACTACGGTCTTATCGCGATAAATACATCCGACGGCGACAATCGCAAAGCGATGCTCGTGAACACTAAGGGCAAAACCTTGCTTGATGGCGACTACGCGGCGATCGTTGATGAGGGGCACGGCTACTACAATATTATAAAAAGCGAAGACGACAACAAGAAAAAGAGCCTCGCAAACAGCAAGGGCAAGCTCATCATCGAAGACGCGAACTGCTCATACATCGCATATGTCAAATACATCGAGACGCTAGTTTGCACGCCACAATCATCTCATAGCTATGACGACGAAAAAGGCGAAGATTTAGGCAAATATATCTTCTATGATAAAAACGGCAAAGAACTTTTCAGCGCCGAGGGCGAAATGTCGTTTATGGACAATTATTACATCTTCGGCTTCGAGAAAGACGACGTAGTTAATTATTACACCAACAAAGGCAAACTCGTCTATACTTCCAAATAACCATGAAACAGAGCAATTACGATTACTATAGCGTCCCAAAGATAAACAATCTCCACGAATTAGTCCAACAGCGCAAAGATTCACCTCGGACGGCCTTTATGTGGCGCGAGAATGGCGAAATTCAACGTCGCAGCTTTCAGGATATTTATCAGGACGTCACGCGACTCAGTGGCTCATTCTATGAAAAATACCGCGGCGTAAATATAGCAGTAATCGGCGAAAATTCATATGCCTGGATCGTATATAGCCTCGCCATAGTGCTCAGTGGCAATGTCTGCGTCGCAATCGACAAAGACGGCGACCTCAAAACCATCAAAAAGCAGCTCAAGCAATGCGACGTCAAGGCATTGTGCTATTCCGACACATACAATCCCGAGGCACAAAACCTTATCAAGAACAACTATAGCTTCTCTGATCTTAAATCGAACATCAGACAAGGAGCAAAACTCAAAAACCAGTATCGGGTAGACGAAAATAAACCAGCCATGATTTTCTTTACCTCCGGCACAACTGGCTACAGCAAAGCGGTGATATTGTCGGAAAGAAATATCGCAGCAGACATCTACGGCGCTGCATCAATCTTTAAGCCATCCGGTGGAGCATCAAGTTTTTTGCCATATCATCATGCCTTCGGCTATGTCACCTCGGCGCTCAAACCGTACTATTATGGCGTATTAACCTTCATAAGTAGCAGTTTTAAGCATTTGACAGACGATTTTCAAACAAGCCACCCCAACACAATTTTTGCCGTGCCAATGGTTGTCGAAACATTCTATAAGCAAATTTGGCGAGAAGCGAGACGTAGTAAAACCGACAAAAAGCTTCAACGCGGCCTCAAAATTAGCAATATACTCCTGAAAGTCGGCATTGATCAGAGATATAACTTTTTTAAAGATATCCATCGGCAATTTGGTGGCAAATTACGCTATATCATTTGCGGCGGAGCACCACTTGACCCAAGCTACGTTAAATGGTTCCGTCAAATTGGCATCGAAGTCTTAAACGGTTACGGTATTACGGAATGCTCACCAGTCGTCGCAGTTAATCGCAACCAATACCATCAAGATGGTAGCGTAGGGCAAATCTGCCGCGACGTAGATGTAAGAATAATCGACGGCGAAATAGCCGTTGGTGGTGACATTGTCATGCTCGGTTATTACAAAGACAAACGAGCCACCGAGGCTGTCTTGCGCAACAATTATTACTTTACGGGGGATTTAGGATATATCGATGCGAACGGCTTCCTCTACGTAACTGGGCGCAAGAAAAATCTTATCATTTTAAGTAATGGCGAAAATGTCAGCCCAGAGGAAATCGAAAAAGAACTAGCCAAAAATCCGGCCATCTCAGAAGTCGCAGTATACGAATACCAAAATCGCATTATCGCATCTATTTATCCAGCCGAAGGCTATCTAGGTGATCAAGAATTTTACGATGATATAATCTATGAGTATAATCAAACAAAAGCCAAAAACCGCCAAATTGCCATGGTCCACCTAAGAAGTAAACCATTTCCGCGCAATAATAATGGCAAAGTTGTACGCGACAAATTAATTGAGGAGGACAATCATGAAAGAAAAAATCATTAAGCTAATAGCTAAAACTCTCGATGTCGACCCTAAAGATATTAATGAAAAAACCAATCTCGTCAAAGATTTAGAAGTAGAATCACTCGATTTGGTGGATCTTGTCGCAGCGTTCGAAGACGAATTCGGCATCGAAATCGCCGATAAAGACATTAAAAACATCCAAACCGTTGGCGATATTATTAAATACGCCGAAGAGCACAAAGCAGATTAAATTGATATAATAAAACCGTGATTAATGTATTATATTGCGGAGATAAAAACGTACTTAATGGTCTAATTATCTCCACTTTATCTTTAGCAAAACAGACCAGCCAACCACTCAATATTTTTGTACTAACGATGAAGATGCGCGGATTCAAAGAAATGCCGCAAAAATCAATCGAAAAATTAGACGCACTTCTGAAAGAAAAGAACCCCAAACATCAGGTGCAACTACTAGATATCACAGAAGAATTTCAGTCCGATCCACCAAAAGCAAATGTAAAGAATTTATTCTCGCCGTATTGCCTGCTTCGCCTCTATGCCGACTTAGTACCAGAGCTGCCTAGCAAAATCCTCTATCTCGATACAGATGTCGTCGCATTGGGAGACCCGTACGAATTATATAAAATGGACAATTCGAACTATGAATTAATGGGCGCCGTCGATTACTACGGCCAACACTGGATTCGCACAAATCTTTTCGAAAAGACCTACATGAACTCTGGCGTCCTATTAATGAACTTAGACATGATCCGCGATACTGGCCTACTCAAGAAAACCCGCAAGCGCGTACGTCATGTCAAAATGATGTTACCAGATCAGACATCGCTCAATATGCTCTCAAAACACAAATTGTTAATCGACCGCAAGTTCAACGAGCAAAAACAAGAGACCAACGAAACTATCTTCAGGCATTTTTCCAACACCTTCAGATTTTGGCCAGTTTTCCATGTACAAAAAATTAAACCATGGGATATCGATAAGGTGCATGATATCCTTAGGTGTCATGCCTTCGACGACGTATTGGACGAATATCAAAAAGTTAAAAAATACATAGCAAAATGAAAAAGACCATAGTACCAGTATTTTTTACTGTTGACGAGAATTATGCACCGTACTTATCTACGGCAATCATTTCGCTAATCGAACACACGTCAGACGATTATAAATACGAAATAAATGTCGTCCATCAAAATCTCACACCATACTCCAAGGCTGTTATCTCACGGTTAGCCAAAGACAAGAAAAACGTAAAAATTATTTTACGCAAGATGCAACGCTCTATTGAGGGGATTTCAGATCGTCAATCTACTAGACTAAAGGGGGATCGCTTCGTAGCTTCAATCTATTACCGTATCTTCTTGCCAGAGATGTTTCCAAAATATAAGCGCGCCATCTATCTCGACAGTGACCTAATCGTACTAGAAGATGTTGCAAAACTTTACGAAACCGATTTAGAAGATAAACCACTGGCCGCTTGTCTGGACATGTCAACATTCGGCAATCCACTCTTTGCGCGTTATTTCAGAGACGCAATCGGCATCGATATCGACCAATATTTTAACTCAGGGGTTCTCTTAATGAACTTTGAGCAGTTTCGCAAAGAAGAATTCTGCGAGCACTTCCTATATTTATTGAACTTCTATGACTTCGATACAGTTGCACCAGACCAAGATTACCTGAACGCTATGCTAAAAGACCGCGTCAAGTATCTTGATATGAAGTGGAATACGATGCCAACGGCAGAATCCGACGAAAAGCACCCATATATCGTTCACTATAATCTGTTTTTCAAACCATGGCATTATAGTGGCACTAAGTACGAAAACTATTTTTGGCGTTATGCTAAAAAATCGCCATACTACCGCATTATCTGCCGCGAAAAGAAAAACTTCAGCAAAAAGGCCAGTAAGAGCGACGAGGAAAGACTAAGGCAGATGAGCGAACGTTGCGAACAAATATTAGCGAGCGATCACACATTCAAGAAAATATTCGAAAGCGGTAAGGAGCGCAGAAGCTAATGATTATCGGCGGAGACAAAGCGGCAGTAGTCGAAAATATCAAAAAATTAAGCAAAGAAGGCGACCTTAACCATAAGGCCGAACTCGACGACCCTACGCTGGACGAAGACGGCGCGCTCAAGGCAATCGACAAGTATAATAACGATCGAGCAAAGAAGATTAAATTCTTCTTCCGCAGCCGCCCAGCTTTCTTCATTCATGATGTCGCCATTTTAATGCACGAATCGCACACTAATATTGTTGGCCTGGAAAAGCTCAATGACATCAAGGGCGGGGCAATCATTACCTCGAATCATTTCAACCCTATCGATAGTATTTTCCCGCGCCAGGTAATCCGTAAAAAATTCCATAAATTCCCATGGATTGTTAGTCAAGAAACCAACCTCGCCATGTCGGGCATGAACGGCTACCTGATGAATAATTTACCAATTTTACCGCTCAAAAATAGCCCAAACTATATCATTAAGACATTTATTCCTGAGCTCAAAGCAAAAATAGAGCAGGGCGAATTCATACTCATTTATCCAGAAGAAGAGTTATGGTTTAATTACCGTAAACCGCGCCCTAGCAAGCGCGGCACCTTCCTATTCGCCTCACAGGCCAACGCGCCAGTTATCCCATGTTTCGTCGAAATGCAGGATAGCGGCAAAAAGGACAACGACCAATTCAATCTTCTAAACTATACGGTGCATGTTTTAGACCCCATCTATCCAGACCCAGAGAAATCACACAAGCAAAACAGTATCGAAATGGCTGAAAAAGACTACAAAGCCAAAATCGCCGCCTATGAAAAGGCCTACGGCAAGAAATTAAACTATAAATTTGATTATTGGGATATTGCTGGTTACCAAGCACCTAAGACTTCTGACGATAAGTAATATAGCTATAATCACTTAACTTTGCGCGGGATTCCATCGTCTCGCGCACTTTTTGCGCAATGTCGGCCTGCTGTTCTTTGCGGGAAAGATTTTTATCGATATTCAATGGGCCGTCTACATATATTGTCACTTTGGGTTTTTTAAAGATACGACTCTCCTGAAATGTTGTCGTAGCAGTATAAACTGGCGCGTTGTATGCAACAGGGTAATGAAAGCTCGCCGTCGCAAATGGCCGAATATCGGTATACCATGGCCACATATGGCTTTCTGGATAAATCACAATTGGGGATTTTTTCTTAATTAATCGCGCGATTGCGTCAGAAAAATCCTTTAACCCACGCAAACTATTCGGAATCGGCAACGCGCCAGCCGCTGGCAACCAACCACCAATTATCGCAATGCCAAGATTCGCCGCACTACAAACGATTTTGGGCCGTTTGGGCCAACAAATTCGGAAAGGATCCACCACATCGCCAAACAACAGAGTATGATTAGCGTAAAGATAATAACCGCCTTTTTCGCTGCGCAGTACGCGCTTATTTCTAACCCGAATATGCGCCACGAATTTCATATAAACAAAATCAATCAAAAGAATAAGCGGGTAGAGCAGAATGGAGCCAACTTTCCGCGCAAATCCCCCCAACCAACTATAGTCTTCCGGCAAACGAAAATCTTGATTTCGAGATTCCGCGAAATCTTGGTTGAAGCTATCGTAATACTTAATATGTTGGCCGCTCATATAACTAAAATATTATACCAAAGCAAATCCAAGTAAGGCTATTGCCGCGACGGGCAATATCGTTAGCCGTGCCTGCCTCATAAGAGCAATTTGCTTTCTCTCGCAGTATTAATAATCACACTCCAATAACGCAATTATATTACATCCTGACAACGTTAATGCTTTTAATATAATTTCACTAAATTACATAGCGGCGCAAAAAATAAAGAAAACTCGGAGGCACAAATACTACTAGGTTTTGCCGAGCATTGCTTAATATGTCAAATTATTGTATAATACAAATAAGCCGTAGGAATAAGCCCACAGAGCACATTACAACGAAAGGTGGTTAAACGATGTGATGAAAATCAATAAGAAACACGATGGCGACCTCGATCTCCGGCACAGTTCTTTTATCGAGCTACCCGATGAGCTTGAAGTAATTGGCGACCTCGATCTCGGATTTACTTCAATTACTGAGCTCCCTCATAACCTTAAAGTAGCAGGAAACCTTAATATTGAGTCAACTAAAATTACCGAAATCCCCTTCGGGATTATGGTTGGTCGCAATTTTAACCTTATGCACACTTCAGTCACGAAGCTGCCCTATGCACTTACGGTTGGCGGCAACCTAAGCCTTCGATATACACCTATTACTGAACTGCCCGAGGGACTAGTAGTGGGCGGCAATCTTGACC
This sequence comes from uncultured Candidatus Saccharibacteria bacterium, assembly GCA_946185175.1. GTDB lineage: Bacteria > Patescibacteriota > Saccharimonadia > Saccharimonadales > Saccharimonadaceae > UBA2834. The sequence continues at coordinate 1,706 of CAMHIH010000025.1, read as the reverse complement.
TTGCATTCACTTACATTGCCAAACTCCCCAGATGGTTTGAAGTCGAAGGCGACCTCGATCTCAGCTATACTCCTTTTTCTCTGACCCTAGCCGAACTCGCAATAACTGAAAACTTTGGACTCGGATATAATAGCGTTAATAATCCGCTTTCTGACCTCGAGATGTACGTCAAAGGACGTATTATTTATTAATCACCCTTCAGACATTACCGCGCATAGGCTAAAACAACCTTTGCGCGGTTATATTTTTTATCTCAGCCTACTGCACTAGGTTGAGATTTTTTATTATTAGTATATGAAATTAGAGAATTTCAAGCCTACCAAAACAAATGCATATCCAGTATAATTGCCATTAGTGGAATGAATGGGGTTAAATAATCAGACGGCCCATACTTTTTTAGTATTACGCTGCCTGTAGCTATTATTTTAATTATATGTGCTCTGTGAATAGAATCACACCGCACGGAAGGATACAAATAATAAATGAAAAACACTATTCAAGCCGCTTGGCGAATAATAGCCTTCGTAGGATGTGCTACTATTTGCGCTCTTTTTTCTATAAATTCCGCTAACGCCGCAGAAAATCCTCAATACGTCATCGATTATGCGTTGCCAGTGGAAATAGATTTATCACAATATCTCGGAAATAGACACCCAATTAGCGGCGAAGGATCCTACGGCAACGTAACAGTAAATGAAGATTCGATTATCTATACGCCAACACAGATACTACCAGGAATTGATAAACTAGATATCACACTAAACGATAATACCTCCCACTTACACGTTGATATCGTGCCAGCAAGCGAAGTTTATTACGAAGAAGGATTTGTATTTTACCCCAAAGATATCACTGCGGTTAGAGACCTAGAGAATATGGCATCGGAAATATTTAAAGGCAACCTATCCGCTTCTACACTAGACCACGAAACACAACAAATAGAGGGAACAACATCTATCAATGATTACAGCCTAAAGCGTCAATCCGCCTCAAAAGTTGGCGATAAGAACATTTATGGCTATGATGAAAAATATGCCATAGAATCTGAGGGCTGGAGCAATAACACGCAGGCGCAAATCTGCGACCGTTCAGAAGCCAAACATAAAAGCACAGCATCGATGATACCATTTCAGGGAACAGGCATCGAAATCCGTACAGGCATCCAACCCGATGGAGGATACGTCATGTTCGGATTATTTCGCCTGAATGACGACAACTCATGGGAGCGAGTCAGGGTCGCAACAGTTAACCTTAGGTCAAGCAATGGAACTACTTGGTATACATCACTGCAAAGTGACGGCGGCAGAGGATTACCATTCATAGAACGAGATTTGCCATATGGGAAATATATGCTCGCTATTTATACAATGGGGATAAATCTCGAAACATGCCAGTACGCTCCGCACATAGATGGCTTTAGGATTTTTGGGGCAGTCAAGGAAGGGAATGATATTTACGCCAAAGACGACCAAGCGAATCCGAAATATTATTCCGTCCGCGAAAACATACTAAGTCAAGCCATTAATACTCATAGTAGCGTCGAGGATGCCATTGAAGACGGCTTGGAAAATATCGCTCAAGACATAAATGAGAACTACGAAAATGGCTTCGTCTTATATTCGTTAAGTAACAATGTCACAGAAGAAGAGATGAGCGATATAGTAAACAACGGTCCAAAGGGAGAGTTTTTCTTGATGCCGGGGCAA
>CAMHIH010000024.1 GCA_946185175.1 uncultured Candidatus Saccharibacteria bacterium | reverse complement strand
GGCGGTGGCCAAAAACGCCATCGCGATAATTTGCGACCACGGTGAAATGTCGACGAGACTGGTATTTAATTGAATGAGAAAAAATGACAGGATTGATGAAGAATACCGGTTGAAGTCTGAGGTCCAGCCTTTGCCGGTGAGGGCGCGACCATTGTCATCAATGAACGAGACGCCGGAGCGCCAAATTGCCAGCATACTAATGCAGTAGATAACAAAAATAAATAAGAATGGCTTGAGAAATGGCTTATATTTTTTGAACATATACACTAAGTATAAACCAAGAAAAACCCCGGTATTGCGCAGAAGCCTGCATTTGCCGGAGTCCTCCCACGGGGTGGGGCTATGGAAACCTGCATATAGCAGAAGCTAATGGATTTCCTTATAAACTAAGTAAGGTGCTTTGGGTCGAATGACCCTAGAGAGAAATAGTTTGGCGGCTAATTTCTGTAATTAACGTCGTCGGCGGTGCGGACGTAGTAAGTATAGTTTTCGGACGGCATGCCTAGTGACTCAATGGATGCTTTGACTTCGTTGATGTATTTTGTTTTGGTTGCCTCGTCGTTGTCGTAAGTTATGGAAGGACTAATGACGATTTTGGATGCGTCGTCTTGGCTAATGTAGGCCGAGAAATATTCGTATTCCGAATTAAAGAGTTTCAAATAGGCTGCTACGATTTTTTCTTTGATAGACTTGTCGTCGCTACTCTTGCAATCGAAGTCTTGATAGATGATCTCTTCGTCATCCTCCAGGCACAACACGAAGGTTGATATTTCCGGGTCGACCACAGCGTTGGAGCTATAGATGACTCGGTAAGATTGTTCTATTTCTGGAATGTCTAATATGATGTTGAAATATGTTGACTGACCATCAAAGGTCTGTAAGTGTGTCTCGTCGTTGCGGATGACGGCTTTGATGTTGTCAGTGTCGACACTATCGGTGTTTTCGCTGACGATTTGAAACACTTTCTTTTGAATGCTCTCGATTTGGTAGTTTTTTAAATCAGGAACTTTGTTGTCTAGATTTTCTACGGCTAATTCTGGGATTCGCTTATAGCGCGTATAATCATCATCTGGCACTTTGTCGTTATTGAACCAAATTATAGTGATTAGAACTATAATGAGGACTAGTGCTTGGAGTCCAATGAAGATTAATAATATTGGGCTAGCTTTTCGCTTGCCGTCACTAGTTATGAATAATTGAGATAAATTAGACGCCACTATTTAAATACTCCTCTATTTTATCTACATATACTTCTCTTGGATAAGCGAATCTTACTCCAGGATTCATCCATTGCCATTCGTCTGGATTATCGCTTTCTTCGATAGCGATAAAGCCAGCCCCGCCGCCCTTAGGGTCTGGGTTTCCGTTGAGCTGTCCGGTGCCACCATTGCCGATGCCGACACCGGTATATTTGCAGCTAGCATGGCCGATAATCCATTTGCCGTCGTGATGGCCGAGTACGACAGCGGTGTGGATTGGATCGGTACTGAGAATGGCGTAGACTTGTGGCTCGGTGCCGCGGGTGGCGCCAACGTTCCAGCCTACTACTGTATCTACAACTTCATTCCCGTTGCCGGTTGGGCCCATATTCGGAATGTCCGTAAATTTATACATAAAGAATGCGGAGAATGTGACACAGTTAGAGCCGCCGCGATTACAGGCGTTCCACAATGATGCGCCTACTGCGGCTTCAGAACTACCATTTTTGTTTTCGCCGTAGTGCATCATGAAGGTTTTGGCTTGTTCGAATGTGAGCCCAGTCTCACCTACTCTGTTATTTCCGCCCGTACAATAATTTAGACAAGAATCACCGGTACCGCCGCCGCCTTTGATGGCTGTAAATACGCCATTATGAATGAAATCGGCTACGCTCTGGAGCGACCTCTGGCTATTTTCGGTGGCGGAATTAGCAATCCAAACTTGATCGTTGCTATCTATGCTAAAGACTCCAATATAATGCCCCGCTGTATCGTAGGTCGAAAGTCCTTCGTAAAACCCATCACCGGATAGGTGAATCATATATCCTCGGTTTAAGTAGTCTTTCATTTTGTCATAAGCTTCACTCTTCGATGAGTAAGTTTCGGCTATAACTTCAAAGCCATATTTTTCGCCTACTAATGGGTCGAGTTCTGTTGGTGATGTATGGACGTAATTGTTCGGAGCGGTAATTTCGATGATATCTTGTGGGTAAACATCTTTACCGGCGGCGACAGTGGCAAGCATCGCCATCGAGACTGCGCCGCAACCGGAATTGGATACCGTGCCGCCATCATAATCTATGCCAGTCCAGTCACCTGGCGCATTTTCGTGGTCACTTGCGTCATAATTACCCTGATAATATTGTGGATAGTCGCCCTCATGTGACGTGCAGTCGTTTTTAACTCCGTTTAGCGCGCTCGCAATAACTTCGACCCATTTTTCGTAACCGCCGTTGGCAGTTGGGTGGGTGCTGTTTTCAGCAAAATAACTATCATCGTAGGCCGCCGCCCAATCGGCTAAGGAATAATTCTCATTACTGTCTGCTAAAGCTTTAAGGCGATTATTGGTGCCGTTGTCGTCGGATAAGAGGTGTGCTTTAGCTTTTGCAGTCACAAACACGACTTTTGTATCTGGATGAGAAGCCATTATTTCTTTGAACTGATTTACTTCATCGTCATCCCAACCAGCATTGGTGCCGACGGCCATAACGAGATATGACTTGAGATCTCCAGCATCAGCTACGCGTTTCAGGATTGTGAGAGCTGGTGGATTAGCGGTACCGCCGCCATAGCGATCACCAACGCCCTTATTGCTCATGATGTACGAATTGGCGTCACATTCAGAGCCACCAAATGAAATGCCGGAAAACTTTTCCTTAATGATGGATAGTGCTCCGCATGAATAAGAGTCGCCTATCCAAGTGATATCACTGCCGGAGACGCTGCTGGACGTAGAGCTTGAACCCGAGCTTGAGCTTGATGAAGATGTGCTAGATGAGGAGCTTGAACTCGAGCTGGAACTAGTTGAGCCACTTCCGCTTTCGTGTACTGTAACTTCGCCATTTCCTTTGATGCGGCAGAATGATTTTAGTTTCCCTAGCTTGTTAGCGACTTCAGTATAGCTACCACCATTTTTAGTGAAGGCACCGAAGAATTCTGGACCAATAGCGGTGCCGTCTGGGTCGGCTTCTGCTTGCTCGCAATAGTGTTGGCCCTGATGTTGGCAGGCATGTGCGTCATAAGTAATGAAATAGATCGGCTCACTTACGCCTTCAAAGGTTGCAACATATGTTTCGCCGAAGGCGGTCGTATAGGCTTGATCGGGCAACACAATCCAGTAGTATTTTTGCGTGCTATTTCCACCATTTGGCGTAAATTTCGCAATCCAACCATCATAGCCATTGAATTCAATATCGTAATTTTCGGCATAAATATATTGCATGCCACCCATATCTTCGTCGACCTTTGTGTCGGACAATAGGAATGAGTTGTGGCTGTTAGTGAACGCGACTGATGCATATATACCTGCGGTGCACTCACCGTTGTTTAGACAGCCTTCGGCGTACCAGTTATCCATAGCGTCTACGCTGGTGTCAATTTTAAAACAGGAGGTTGCGTTGATTGTCTTGCGCACACATTCACCTGGATTATAGAACATAATATTGTTCGCGGCGAACACATCAAGTTGTTGTTCGGTTATACCTTGTGGCTCGACAGCCGCAAAGCAGGAATTCTGGCTAAGTAAAAGGCAGAAGAATAGTCCTAGAGTGAAAACTGCGAGATGTTGGAGTTTAAATTTCGACATGTTTTTTAACATTAGCTTCGCCTTTCGTAGATGATTTGGTAATCTTCTGGATTATATCCCGCTTCTTTGATTTTTTTAGTGACTTCATTTTCGTAATCTTTGCCATAATATTTCACGAGCAGACAGGCGCTTTTTTCGCATTCTTTTTTATTGCGTCCACTTTCAATAGCGAAGCCGCCCGTTGAAGTGTTGACGCTTGGTTCTGTGTAGACATAGCCTTTGATTGGTAATTCATTAAAAATAGATATCGTTCGGTCGTATTTTGCAATGAAATCTTGAGCGGAAGTATCTTTGTCGGTAGTAATATTGTTTTCGGCGGACGCGATAGTTTTGAGCTTTTTGTATGCTTCGTAATTGCTATTTAATGTATAATAATCAAAATTTTTGTCTGAGTCGGTTAGAAAAACTGTTACAGCAACATAATTGTGCGTATCGATGTCGACAGATATTGTTTTGGTTTCAAGTCCGTCGTGTGAAATCTCGACTTTATAAGTGCCGGGAGTAATATCATATTGACCATTCTTATAATGCTTGTCGCCATTAACTGAAATAATAGCGTCGGCTGGCACGACATTAAAATTAATGGTCGAAACTCGAGTGCTCCGATTAATAAAAACGCCCACTAGCGCAATGATTGCGATGAGGTCGATGGCTAAAAATGCCAAAATATATTTGTTATGAAAAAATTCCTTTAAGGGCAAATTATCTTTATCCCGCATATGTTAATAATAACATAAAAAGAGATTAAAGAACTGGGCTTTTGAATGTTATTTAAAAAGATTTTTGAACATTTTGTCGGCTAATCTTGAGCCTGCTTTACCGGCAATATTGCCAATGAAGCGATCGGCGTATTTATCGACTTTCTTTTCGAGCTTTTGCTTCTTTTTCTCTTCTTCGGCGGCCTTTTTGGCGGCAAGTCTTTCTTGCTCGCGTTGAATTGCTAATTTTTGCTTTTCTTCAGCTGCTAATTGTTTTTGGTGTTCTTTCTCGATGCGGGCATCTTCTTTAGCCTTAGTGGCGGCAGCCTTCTCTTCTTCTGCTTTGCGCTTCTCTTCTTCAGCCTGAGCGGCTTTTTCTTCATTATGCTTGGTGATTTTTTCGTGAGCCGATTCGTTATCGATGGCCTCATCGTATTTTCCGCAGAGATCACTATTGTTAATAACTTTCATGCGGACCATATCATTGATGGCGCCCATGAAACTTTGAGGCGGTAGGATAGTCGCGCGTTCGACGACGGATGGGGCGCCTTTTTCGTCTTGGAATGAAATAAGAGCTTCGCCGGTGCCGAGTTCGGAAATGGCGGTTTCGGTATCAAAGGCTTTATTGGCTCGAAAGGCGCCTGCCGCTGCCTTTACGACTTTTTGTTCACTTGGAGTATAGGCGCGTAGTGCGTGTTGGACACGGTTGCCTAATTGGGCGAGGATCTCATCTGGCACATCGGTAGGGTTTTGGGATACGAAGTAAAGACCAATGCCGCGCGAGCGAATTAACTTGACGACTTGCACGATGCGCTTGAGTCGATAGCTCGGCATGCTATCAAATAATAGATGCGCTTCGTCGAAGAAAAATACCATCTTTGGCTTATCGAGATCGCCAACTTCTGGCGAAGTTGCGAACAGGGTATTTAATAGCCAAAGCAGGAATGAGGCGTAGAGGTCAGGGCTTTGAAATAATTCGACGGCATGCAAGATATTAATAATGCCTCGACCTTCGCCGTCGATACTAAAGAAATCTTTTACGTCGAGGGCTGGTTCGCCGAAGAATTTGTCGGCACCTTGTTTTTCGAGGGCAAGAAGGCTGCGCTGAATTACTCCGATACTTTGCGTTGTAATATTGCCGTATTTTGTAATGTATTTGTCTTTATTTTCGGCAACATATTGCAGTGTTGAGCGTAGGTCTGCGAGATTAATGAGCTCGAGCCCTTCATCTTTGGCGACCTCAAAGACGATGGCGAGATTGCCTTCTTGCGCCTCTGAGAGTCCAAGCATCATCGATAAAATGTCGGAGCCAACGTTTGCGACAGTGGCGCGGATTGGATGACCATTTTCACCATACAAATCCCAGAAGCGGACTGGGAACTTTTTACATTCAAATCCTTCGAGACCTAATTTATCGACGCGTTTTTGAATTGCGTTAATGTCGCCTTCGACGGCCGTGCCAGCAAGGTCTCCTTTGACGTCTGCTAGAAAAACCGGCACGCCAGCATCGGAAAAACTTTCGGCCATAACTTTCAGGGTGATGGTTTTACCGGAACCGCTGGCGCCAGTAATAAGCCCGTGGCGGTTGGCCATATTTAAAAGAATGTTGAGCTCTTTATCTTCGCTCTTCCCCACTAAAATTTTGTCGTTAGTATACATTTTAATAATCTCGCTTATTAGTACTATTGTATCATCTGCTTGCTAACAAAAAGTATCCCCATGATTGAGGATACTTTAGATATTTTGTTTTAGTGCTGTAGGAATGGTGAATTTGGGTCAACGGCTGGACCTGAGCCAAAGCGTCCAATGCTGTCAGCTTTTGCGGTTTCGGCGCTAGCTTTTTCGCGCTCATGGCGTTCCTGGTTTTTTCTGACCTGTTCTTTGGCGGCACTAATGGCGTCACCGACGTTTTGGGCTGGAGCGGCGTCCGGCGTGGTTGCGGCCTGGTAATCAGCGAAATCGATTGCTTCTGGTGCAGCGGCTGGAGCCTCACCGGTTGTTGCGGCGTCCACCTTATCATCGGCGACCTGCTCGGCAAGAGCGTCGGCTTCTCCGAGTGAAGTATGTATTTCTTCGACCTTGTCTTTGACTTGTGAGGATATGTTATTAACAACGAGTGCTTCGGCTGAGCCGGCCTGGGAGTCGCTTAGCATGCTTGATGCCTGATCAGCTAGCGATTCGGCGCGGGTGGCCTTTTCGGCAATTTCTGACGTGTTGACGCCTAAATCGCCGGTGGCCTTCTGATTAATAGCCTCAACAGCCATTTGTTCGGCGGCAAGGACTTCTGATGTGGCATTCTGAGCGGCCTGAAGAGCTTCTTGTTCTCTGCTTTTGCGATTTTCTGCTGTCATGTCGGCCTGGTTAGCGATTTCCTGACGGTCGGCGAAGTTGTCGGCTTTTAGACCTTCCGTGCCAATATCACCAATAACTTTATCGCGAACATTGTCGATATCGACGGCTGTACCACCAGTTTGCACTTGTTCGGCGATTGCTTGATTTACGACGCTCGCACGATCTGGTGTTTCAGTGAATGGTTCACCTGGTGCAGTTGGTAGTTCTGATAAATCTTGCGGGGCTGGTGCGGCTTCTCCGCTCATTTGATTGAAGGCGGCATTTTGCATAGCAGTAAAGTCGTATTCGGCCGGTGGAAGTTCGGCATTTGGGTCACTGGCGGCAGCGGCGCGAGCTTCATTATTGGCAACTACTTGGTTACCGTTATAATCAATTTCTGGCATTTTATCCATATCGGCGGCGTCCCAAACATCTGCGTAGAGGCCTTTTTCGGCACCTGTTTCGGCGCGTTGGTCTGGTCCGAGCTCTGGATTATATCCGACTTGTTGGCTGTTAGTTGGTTGCATCTGTTATTTCCTTTCTTAATTCCAATCAACGCTTCCAGAGTTGCTTGGATATAGGCTAATCCAGGTCTGACCGCGATTTAATTTAATTATATTACCATCTCCATCAATGAACTGCATTTCGTTATCTACGGTATCACGCTTCCATTTACCGATTGTGACGGTGCCGTCTTGGAAGATGAAGGCATCGTTTGTGCCGATTGTCGTGTAATCTGTGTAGCCGTCCGGGCCTGGGCGGCGTACGGCGTCAACCTTGGCGGCGACTACGACTGTTGGCGTAATATTGAGCGCGCTACCGTCTACGGCAATGGACTGGTGGATCCCGCCAGAAGTATGCGAGCGGGTGTAAGTATTCGTGTCGGCATTATAAGTGAAGGTTGGATTGTATAGGTCGCTAGACATTTTGATTTTGATCCAGGTAGCGTTCTGCTCTACTTCTGGCTTTGGGTCGTCTGGATTGACGCGCGCGAAGCCACCGAATGTGGAATTATTGTAGCCTTTTTGGTAGTTGAGCGCATCGAGCTTTTCGAAATTCGTATAAACATTATGCGGCGCATAGCGACGCTTGCCAGCGATAGCGGTATTCTGTCGCCAGACCCATTTACCTTCATAATACATGCCTTCGAGGTCGCGGAAGGCGGAATTGTTGCGGACGAGGCTGAGCGCATTGTCTGCGCCGCCCATATGTAGAAGCGAGCATTGATATGGCTTAGCTTCTTCGGCGTAAGTAATACGTAGGCTGCGGACTGGGCCAATTAATTGCGGTTTGGCTTCTTGATAGATGGCCATAAAACGCGTAATGCCACCTTCGGCAACTGCTTCAAAAACCACACCAGCTTCGGCGAGGCCGGATTGAGGGCGGGCGTCGGGGCTGTTTTCGATCATAACGCAGGTTGCAGCTGCAGTAGTGGCTTCTTGATTGGGGACTTCAAGGCCGGTTAATGGTGAATAATAAATCTTGTCTGATTCGAGTGGGGTGGACTCTTCTTTGGCTAATTTAATCTGCTCAATCTTGGGTCGCAATAAGAAAAAGCCGAGTGAGCCGCAGATTGCGATGAGGAAAACAATAACTAGTGCGACTTTAATTCCGCCCTTGATTTTAGCCTGACGTTTTTTGGCTGCTTTCTTTTTGCGGGTCTTTTTGTCGGTTTTTTCTGGTACTTCTGTAGAATCTTTGACTTTGGACTTTTTGAGGAATTTGGCGATATCCTCGCTATTGTCGAGCTCCTGTTCGTCGTCTAAAAAGTCGGCTTCAGCTTCACTTTCTTCCGCATTAGACATATCGTCGACGGGGTCGGCGAAATCGCTTTTACTTTTGAGAGTTTTTAGTGCTTCGTCGGCATCGCCATCGCGGATCGTGATTTTCTTGCCGTCGCGCCCAGCTTTCTTACGACTATCCATGAAAATATTATAGCATAAGCTATTTCAAGATGATTTATAGATAGCAATTAGTCGCGGCCAAAAGCTGTAATGACTGCATTGAGGCGAGCTAATGATGCTGGCTTGCCGATTACGGCGAGGGTGTCGTGCAGTGCTGGACTAAATGGTGCAAAGCTTACGCTGAGGCGAATCAGACCAAAGAGAACCATAGGCTTTTGCTCGGTCTCTGCTAGGAGTTCGTTGAGGGCTGTCTGGAGATTTACGGCCGTCCATTCCTCTACGCCCTGAAGTTTGGTGACGGATTTGCGAAGCAGGTCACATAACTCAGCCTCGGAGAGTTTTTTGAGGGCTTTATTGGTCGTGAGCATATCCATGTCGACTTTTGGATCTTCGAAGAAGTAGCCGGTCATAGTCTTGAGGTCGCCAAGGGTTTTGAGGCGATCGTAGATAATACTAAAGATTTTGAACTTATAATCGTCGTCATAGCTGGCGGCAGATTCTGGCCAGAAGTCCTTGCTGCGTTCGTAGAGGGCTTTGGCATCTTCGTCGAATAGACGGCGAATCCATTGACCGTTGAGCCAAAGAAGCTTTTGCTCGTCGTAACGTGCACCGGCACGCTGAATGCGAGTAATATCGAATTTTTCAATTAAATCTTGTTTGCTGTAGATTTCTTGTTCGGTGCCGTCATTCCAGCCAAGACAGGCTAGGAAGTTAAGCATTGCTTCTGGTAGGATGCCGTCAAGGCGATAATCATTCGCAGATTTGGCACCGTCGCGCTTGCCGAGCTTTTTGTTGCCACTTGGGGCAAGAATATGTGGTAAGTGGACGAATTTTGGTCGTTCTAGACCAAATGCTTCGTATAGCTCGAGATAATTACCCATGCTCGGTAAATACTCTTGGCCGCGTAAGACGTGCGTGACTCCCATTGTGGCATCATCGACGATGTGGGCAAAATTATAAGTAGGCAATCCATCGGCTTTAATGAGAATGATGTCGTCTTGAGTTTCTGGCCCCATATGTAAATCACCAAAGACTTCGTCGTGATAGTCGTAGGCTTTAGGCTGGGCTTTAAGGCGAAGCGGTATGCCGACTTTCCATTCTGGCGTATTATCTGGGCGATAATTGCGATACAAGAAAGCTTGCTTATTTTTGTTGGCTTCTTCACGATATTTGGCGACGGTTTCACTTGGAGTGGGATCGGCATAAGCGCGGCCAGCCGCGATAAGCTTCTTGGCCCATT
>CAMHIH010000023.1 GCA_946185175.1 uncultured Candidatus Saccharibacteria bacterium | reverse complement strand
CGAGATTGAAACGAATATTGTTAAACAAAGTTCAGAAATCGCACGCGGCGTAGATGAGGGCGGTGCGGGTGATCAAGGTATTATGGTGGGGTACGCCTGTGCCGAAAATGCCGAATATTTGCCGACTGAATATGTGTTAGCGCGTAATTTATGTAAGTTTTTGTTTGCATCACATCCATTTGACGGCAAGACGCAAATCACGGCTGAATTAGAATATGGTCCGAAAGGGAATTTTCTTAGCGCGCAAATTAAGCACGTCGTAATTAGTTGGCAAAATGTTGCCACGAAGCAACTTTGCGCTGATTTAACGGCTTGGTTCACGCAATTACCGCCAAAAGTATTAGTAGATACGACGGTCAAAGTTAGTATTAATCCGGCTGGTGACTGGCAGATTGGCGGCTTTGAAGCGGACTCTGGCTTGACCGGCCGTAAGCTAATTGTCGATAATTATGGCCCACGCGTGCCGATTGGCGGTGGCGCTTTTTCTGGCAAGGATCCAAGTAAAGTTGATCGTTCGGCGGCTTATATGGCGCGCAAAATTGCAGTCGATTATTTAAACGAACGTGACGCACATGAAGTATTGGTTAATATTTCGTATGCACTGGGCGAATCGGAACCTATCGATGCGACGGTCTTTATTGATGGCGAACCGGAGACTATTTCAGGCTATGACTTGTCGCCGCGTGCAATTATTCGTGAATTAGACTTATTGCGGCCCCATTATGCCGAGCGGGCAAAATGGGGGCATTTCTCACTTTAGACCTCTTAAAATCCGCTTGACAATATGCTAAAATAGATGCATGGATATAGAGAAAATCCGTAATTTTTGTATCATTGCGCACATCGATCACGGCAAGTCGACGCTTGCTGATCGCATGCTCGAAATTACCGACACGGTCGCGAAGCGCGAGATGAAGTCGCAATTACTCGACAGTATGGAACTTGAGCGCGAAAAAGGCATCACGATTAAGCTGACGCCAGTTCGTATGCAGTACAAAGGTTACGCTCTAAACTTAATCGACACTCCTGGCCATGTTGATTTTTCTTATGAAGTTTCACGCAGTTTACAGGCAGTAGAGGGTGCCATTTTGGTAGTCGATGCCACGCAGGGAATCCAGGCTCAAACTCTAGCGAACGTTTATTTGGCGCTCGAGCAAGATTTACATATTATTCCAGTAATTAATAAAATTGACCTTCCGGCCAGCGACGTCCCGCGCGTTTCGGCCGAGATTATGAATCTGCTTGGCTGTGACGAGTCAGAGATTATCAAGGTGTCCGCTAAAACCGGCGAGCATGTCGACGAGGTGCTCGACGCAATCATTGAGCGTGTGCCGGCACCAAAGAAATCCAATAGCAATGAAATGCGTGCTTTAATTTTTGATTCATATTTTGACGATTATCGCGGTGTAGTTTTATATGTACGCATGTTTGATGGAGTTTTACCAAAGAACGCTAACATTCACATGATGGCGACCGGTTCAAACGACATTGCACTAGAAGTTGGCGTATTGAATCCAAAAATGTCGCCCCGTAGCGAATTGCAGCCTGGCGAGATTGGTTACATCGTGACAAATCTTAAGGCAACGCGCGAGGCAAAGGTTGGCGATACTGTTACCTTAACTAGGGCACCAGCCAAACAGGCCTTGCCAGGGTATAAGAATGTCCATCCATTCGTATATGCTGGCTTTTTCCCAGTTAGCAATGATCAATACAAAGAGTTAAAAGAGGCGCTCGAAAAACTATCGCTTAGCGACTCGGCGCTGCAATTTGAGCCAGAAAATTCGCCGGTGCTGGGCTTTGGTTTACGTATCGGCTTCTTGGGACTGCTACATATGGACATCATTCGCGAGCGTCTCGAGCGGGAGTTTAAGCTAGATTTAATTGTTACAAATCCATCGACAGACTATCATGTAACTTTAACGACTGGCGAAGAGTTGGATATTCGTTCAGCCTCCGATTTACCAGACATTACAAAGGTCGCCGAGATTCGCGAGCCTTGGACGAAGGGCGAGATTATTACGCCAAAAGAGTACATTGGTCCGATTTTGGATTTGATTATTAATAAGCGTGGCTTGCAAAAGAATATCTCATATATCGATACTCGTGCCGTGATAGATTTCGAGGCGCCAATGGCAAACTTACTAACCGACTTCTATGATCAGCTAAAATCCGCCACTTCTGGCTACGCTTCGTTTAACTATGAACTTGCGGGCTATAAAGCCGAAGATTTGGTGCGCATCGACTTTCTTGTTGCAGGTGAGCGAATCGATGCGTTAAGCGTAATGGCGCATCGTAGCGAGGCTGACGCGATTGGTCGTACGGTTACAAAGAAACTCAAAGAAGTGATCCCGCGCCAAAACTTCGAAGTTGCCTTGCAGGCGGCCATCGGTGCGCGAATAATCTCGCGCGAAACATTGGGGGCTTATCGCAAAGACGTGACGGTTAAAATCCATACTGGTGACCGCGACCGCAAAGCGAAATTGATGGAGAAGCAAAAACGCGGCAAAGCGCGCATGAAGCGCTTTGGAAAAGTTGATATTCCGAGCGAGGCGTTTACGGTAATGCTAAAACGAGATTAAAAAAATCTCCCCAACGAGGGGAGATTTTTTGTGGCTAGATAATTTCGCGGTCGATTTCGTGTGCCTTGATGGCGAGTTCTTCAATTACTTTTTGATAAACCGCTTCGCGATCGGCGGTTGCCGGCACCGAAACTAATACCCCGCGCTTTTGATAGGTTTCGATTACGGGCATGGTTTTTTGAATAAATTCATCAATGCGCTTATCGAAAGCAGACGATTCTTTGTCATCCTCGCGCTCGCCGCGGTCCATTAGGGTTTTGGCGGTCTGCCAACGCTTCTTTGCTTCTGCTTCAGAAATATTGAGAAGGATTACGGCTTTGATCGGATGCCCGGCGTCCTCGGCCGCTTCGATAACTGGATATTCTTCACCCTCCCAACGTCCGACGCTACTTAGTACCAACGGATAAGATTGTAAGTCCTGTCGGCTCAGATAAGGCAGAATAGAGTCAAGAAATTTGTTGGTATCGGCCAGCAGTCCCTGCTTCATTTCTTTTGCAAGGTCCTGGTCTTCTTCGGCGATATGACGCAAGATTAGGCCAGAGCTGAGAAACTTTGCGCCTAAATCTTCGGCCAGGCGAATACCAACTGTGTCCTTGCCAGAAAAAGGCAAGCCGAAGATGTTGATACTACCAGTTCCTAGCCAATCTTTGATAGTACTAATGTTTTGCTCCATGATGATATAATAATAACATATGGACAATGACGATAAAGGGTTGGGCATTGGCTCAACTGGTAAGAATCTCACTCAGGCTTTCAAAGAGGGCACGCTCTTTAGCAAGCCAGACACCACAAGTGGCGGTACGGGCTATGCGCCAAACGCCGATAATATGAAACCGGTTGACGATACTGACGATTTGCAAAAAATCGCCGAAGGCGCCGATCCGGAGGCTGTCAAAAAAGCAGCCGAAGAGCGCGAAAAAGCTCGTGCATATAATCCACGCGACTTCGAAAACCGTCGCTCGCAAAGTATGGTTTATTCACAGCGGGAAGTTACAGAGCAGCAATTAGCAGACGTGCGAGCACGCAACGAGGCCGCCATGCGCGCCCAGCAGCATCAGATTGCCGAGGAGAAAGCAAAACGTGGCGCTTTCAAATTAGGCATTGGCATTTTTATTGCATTCTTAGTGATTATCGCTATTGTCTTGGTCTTTGTTGTCCTTACGAGTATCCGTAAGCCGGTCGCGCCACCCGAGCCAGAACCAGAAGAAAAACCAACTGCGCTTTCAACTGTCGATGGCTACTCGTGCGAGACTCAGGTATGTGGCAAAGTTACAGACTTGCCTGATGGGCGCATTGTTTTGCGCGATACGGCGTATTATATCTATAACACGCAAACAAAAGAGCGCGCTTCAACTACGATTGACACTGTAGATCACAATACAATTACCAGTTTTACTTGGGGTGGCAAGATATATTTGACGCTCGATCCAAGCTCTGGTCAGACCGCACTCTTCTCCGTAGACGAGAACCGCTATGTTACGCGTTACGATTACGATAAGTTCTACATTGACATTAACGACAGCGTTTATGATGAAATGCATCAAGTCGAAGGCGAATACATTGTGGCAAAAAGCGGCAGCAATCTTAAACTAATCGAACTGACTTCTGGCATGCAAGTTATTTCTGGTCATAATCGCGTCTTCATTCACGACGGCTATTTCTTTAGCTATCAGGAGGATGGTCGTATTTATGCCTACACGTCAGGCGGCGAGCTTATAAAAGTATTAGACCCGTCCGAAGGCAGTGTTTTCTTTACGCGTGAAGGCAGGCTGTTGTCATTTGAGGGTGAATATGCGACACTTCGATTCTTCTGCCATAGTACGATGGAATGTGCCGGAGATGACGCTATTGCATTAGAGGTGTATCGCGATGGTCCGCCAGATTATCTCGGTTACGTATCCAAGAATAGTAAGTTCTATCGCATTCCAACCAACTAGCAGACCTTGCCAACGAGTGCTAAAAGTAATACAATTTAAGCATGATGACTGAACGTCAAAAGCAAATCTTGTATGCAATTATTGAGGAGTATGCTGAGCTAGCTACGCCTGTCGGTAGCGTTACGCTAGCCAAGCTATTCGACGTCTCG
Organism: uncultured Candidatus Saccharibacteria bacterium; assembly: GCA_946185175.1. Taxonomy (GTDB): domain Bacteria; phylum Patescibacteriota; class Saccharimonadia; order Saccharimonadales; family Saccharimonadaceae; genus UBA2834. The sequence continues at coordinate 5,520 of CAMHIH010000023.1, read as the reverse complement.
TCGGCCACTATTCGCGCCGAAATGGGGAAGCTCGAGCAGATGGGCTACCTTATGCAACCGCACACTTCGGCCGGTCGTATCCCGACCGATGCCGGCTATCGGCTCTACGTAAATTCTTTGCAAGAAAAAATTGATCATGAGCCAAAGAACAAAAAAGAAGTCGATGAAGGACACGTCGACCGCACAACGCGAGCATTGGCAACTCGCATTCAGTCGCAGACGCGCGTAGATTATGCTGTTCGCGCCGCAGTGGATAGCCTCGTAGAATTGACCGGTAATCTCGGTCTCGCCACGCTGGGCGATCAGCTATACATTTCCGGCTTTAGTAATTTGTTTGCCCAGCCAGAATTTGCGCAAGCAGCACAAGTGCAGGCGGTGGGGCAATTGCTCGACAATATTAAACCCTGGCTACGCGAAGTTCAGCCGAATGAAGCGATAAACGTATATATTGGCACTGAAAATCCCGTCGGTAAGACTTCCAATGTGTCGCTAGTGATTTCACGCTTCCGTTCGCCGTATTCTGATCGCAGTTATATTGGCGTGCTCGGCCCAACTAGGCAATCATACCGGCGCGTCATGTCACTAGTACGCCATGCTGGCTTAATGTTAGAGGAGATTATTTATGAATAGTGAAGATCAAGATTTTAACGAACCGAATAAAACCGAATATAGTAATGCCGAATCTAAAACGAAGGGTGCGCAAAAAGCAGTAACAGATGAACAAATCGGCGAGGAAGTATTGGATGTTGCAGAAGTTGCAACAAATATTGCGCGCGGTAAAGATAATCCGGGTAAGCGCATTAAAGAGCTTGAGGCTAAAATCGAGGAATTAACCAACGACTTACAGCGCACGCGGGCAGACTTTGAGAATTTTCGCCGCCAGACCGAGGCGCAAAAAGAGTTGTATGGTAAAGCTATAGAAGAGAAAACCGTCAAAAAAATCTTGCCATTAATTGATGATTTCGATCGTGCTGTAGCGGCCCAGCCAGAAACTATGGCGCCACTTGCTAAGACTTTTGCGAAAACTTTGAGTACGTTGGGTATAGATAAGATCGACACTGCTGTAGGGGCAAGCTTTGATCCAGAACTTCACTTTGCTACTAGTGTTGAGGGCGATGGGAACCAGGAAGTAATCGCCGAGACGCTGCAGGCGGGCTACTATTATCAGGGCAATGTGATTCGACCGGCATTCGTGAAAGTAACTAAAAAATAATGAAATTTACGATTATTAGTCTTTTCCCAGAGATGTTCGAAAAAGTTTTTGGCACTTCGATGCTCTGGAAAGCGCAGGATCGCCAATTGGTGCAATTTGATTATATTAATTTGCGCGATTTCGGCCTGGGGCCACGCCATCAGGTTGATGATACGCCATACGGTGGCGGCGATGGCATGCTCTTAAGAGTCGAGCCGATTTTTGCGGCGGTAGAGCATGCAAAGCAAAGTAATCCGGACGCCGAAGTTGTCCTTATGACGCCAAAGGGAAAACTCTGGGAGCAGGCCGATGCACAAAAGTATGCGACGGCGGGCAAGAATTATATTTTTATTTGCCCCCACTATGAAGGTTACGATGAACGCATTCTGACTCTAGTCGATCATCAAATATGTATTGGTAAATTCATCCTTACTGGCGGCGAGATTCCGACTATGGCAGTAATCGATAGCATTGTTCGCTTAATCCCGGGCGTGCTCGGCGGTGAGCAATCGGCGGAAATTGAAAGCTTTAGTGATGGCGATAATTATGAGTATCCACAATATACTAAACCAGCAGAATTTCGCGGCATGAAAGTACCGGAGATTTTACTCTCCGGTAATCATGGCGCAATTGCGACCTGGCGCGCCGAGAATGCGCCGACTAAGCCCGCCGAAGATTAAATCTCGAATTCCTGGCCGGGCTCCAAAAAGCGGAACTCTCTGTCCGCCTTTTTGAGGACATTACGATAAATCTCTTTACCTATTCTTGAGACTAGCGCGTCGTGGATCGGTATGACGACTTCCGGCTTTACATTGTTAATAAACTCAACTGCTTCATGGGATTTCAGCCATGGCGCGGATAGTGCGACGCAGAGTACTTTTATGGCTAATGGCGGTACGTCGAGTGAGTCGCCAGGATTAGCGAAAATTCCATTTACGATACAGCCAAGATTATCGCACATCTCCTGTCCTGGGAAAATTTGAGCATGCTTTCCGCCGAAGAAGGTTAAATTAAAGTTGCCAACAACGAGCTTTTGGCCAGGAACGACCGCTTCGGCGCTGAGGTTAGTGTTGTTAAAATTCGCCAAGCAATCTTCTGGGCAAAGGATCTTTGCACTTGGGTTATGAGCCGCAACTTCCATAACATCCTGCATTTGTAGATGGTCGCTGTGTCCATGAGTGATAATGATTGCGTCAATATTTTCGTACTCCGGTAGGGAGTTTTCTATCTCGATAGGGTCAAAGATAACGGCGCGCCCGTTGTCTTCAATGATAATTCCCGAGTGTTCGAGTTTTCTAATCTTCATACTCTTATTATACGGTAAAATATAGACATGGATTTAGCTTCGCCCGTGGAGGATGTGAAAGGAATTGGGCCAAAAACCGCCGAGCTCATGCATAAAGCGGGCATCTTCTCTTTGCGCGACCTTATCTATTATTTACCGCGTACTTATGAAAATTTTCAGCAGGCACAAAAAATTACCGACCTACGACCGGGGCAGGTTACTATCAAAGCAAAGGTTTCTGATGTTAAGCTCAGTCGCAAGGGACGCGGGCTGACAATAGTTGAAGCTGCACTTCGCGATGACTCTGGCGCAATTCGGGCAATATGGTTTAATCAGCCATATCGCGTAAAACAACTAAATACTGATAAAGATTATTATTTTACGGGCAAGATGGAGTTTTCGTATGGCCGCTATCAGATTATGAATCCAGCAGTCAATGTGGCTGATGATGTAGAGAAGATCAATACCGACGAACTGCAACCGGTCTATCCAGCTCGCGGAACGCTTAAATCGCAAGATTTCAAAAAATTCATTAAGGCAATTGAAAATCAAATTGCTCTAACGCCGGATATGATTCCTATCTTTCCCGGCCGCGCGGAGGCGCTACTGAACGTCCATTTTCCCGAAGATGAAAAAATGGCAAAAGATGGCCGCGATTATCTTGCCACTGAGGAATTATTCTGTCTTTTATTGGCCTCGCGTTTGAACCGACAGCAAAACGAAAAACTAAAAACAACGCCAATTAAAGCGGATATTGAATCACTGAAGCGACTGATTGCGGGCTTGCCGTTCAAATTGACGAATGCTCAGCGGCGCGCGACATGGGAAATTATTCAGGACATGGCGCAAGAGACGCCAATGAATCGCCTTTTACAGGGCGATGTCGGCTCCGGTAAAACGATGGTGGCGGCGCTCAGTGCATATATTGCGGCCAAAGCCGGGATGCAGACGGCTCTCATGGCGCCGACTGAAGTGTTGGCGACGCAGCACGCTGAGTCGCTCTCGAAAACATTCGGTGGAGAACTAAAAATTGCGTTGCTAACGGGGTCAACCAAGCATAAAGAAGAGCTCAAAAAACACATCAAGGCCGGAGAGGTCGATTTAGTAATTGGCACCCATGCGCTAATTACCGATGATACTGAATTTAAAAATCTTGGCCTTGCAATAATTGACGAACAGCATCGTTTTGGTGTGGCGCAGCGTCAAAAGTTATTAGCTAAAGCCCACACAATGCCGCACTTATTATCGATGACCGCGACGCCAATACCGCGTTCATTGCAATTAACGATTTTCGGTGATTTGGCAGTTTCGATTTTGGACGAATTGCCGGCCGGCCGTCAGCCTATTACTACAAAGGTTGTTGCCCAGAAGGCGCAAGAGCAGATGTGGCGCGATATAGAAAAGGAACTCGCTCAAAAACATCAGGTATACTACATTTGTAAGAAAATTGATGAGTCCAATGCGAGCGAACTTTCGTCCGTCAAAAAAGAATATAAGCGAATCGCTCAAAAGTATCCAGATTATAATGTTGGTTTATTGCATGGCAAAATGAAACCTGCGGAAAAGGACGAGGTAATGACTTTGTTCTCGAGCGGCGAGATTGATATTTTGGTTAGTACTACTGTCGTGGAAGTCGGAGTCAATGTGCCGAATGCGACGGTAATGGCGATTGCTGATGCTGATCAATATGGCTTATCGCAGCTGCATCAATTGCGCGGTCGTGTCGGTCGTGGCTCCGCCGCTTCATATTGCTATCTAGTTAATTCGAAGGACGCTCCGTCGCGTCGATTGCGTGAAATCGAAAGCTCGCAAGACGGCTTTTATTTGGCTGAAGTGGACTTGAAGCTACGTGGACCGGGCGAGATATATGGCTCATTACAACATGGCGCACTGGATCTCCGAATTGCAACAATTACAGACACGAAACTAGTGCACAGAGCTGACCAACTCGTCAAGGAATTCATTAAGCAAGGGCGCGATGTGCTAGAATATAAAGAGTTAAGCGCCGCGGTGCGCAAATATCAACGCCTAACTACTTTGAATTAATGTACGCAGCACTAGGAATCATAGAGAATTCGAATCATTCTGGTGAATTAATGGGCGTCCATCAAAAACTTGATCGGACGGCTCGTTGGCTAATCGCGAAAAATATGCCAATTGCCTCCATTGATTTTCCGAATATTACAAATATTCTGCATTTTGAAGGTTCGCGCGGGCCAGACGGCCTGAAGCGAAAATCTCCTGGCAAGGATGACCCAGATCATTTTATCGAGCCAAATAATGATGATGGGAGGTTAATCGCGTTAATCCAAAATCATCACTATAACCTCGTGCAAGCGCTCATCAAACATGACAAGGTGCGAGCCTCGTTCGAGGCGGCTTGGATGGCGCACGCGATTACGGACGGTTTAACGCCGGCACACCATTATCCCTTCCGTCGCGTCGTTGATGAATTGATGACTGATAAAGATTACGCGAGATTATTTGGCGTCAAAATCAAGGGTATCATGCGGGGAGATAACTTAGCGCAAACCATTCGCAACAACTGGCTATATTTGGGGGCTGGTGGCGTGATGACTAAGCATATCGCCTTTGAATATGGCGTGGCGTATACGATTGCGGCTGTGCCATATAAAAAGATGGCGCCAAAAAATTTCAAACGTAGCGATATTCAGAAAGCTGACGTAGAGAAGTCTTTTTATGATGCGCTCGAACGCATAACTGCGCTCAAGATGTATGATCGTTTTTTGGAGAATGGCTGGAATACTCAACTGGTCGTCGAAACACATGAGGTTTTAATTCCAGAGATAATTCGCGCTATTACATTAGCGTGGGCAGCGTGTATAATTGAGGCAAACGAAAAGGAGGGCAAACAGCATGCGCGGAAAAACGCAACTTAGGATTGTATCTGGCGCATTGGGCGGTCGTATAATCGATACACCAAATAACAAGGGCATCACTCAACCGATGGGCGAGCGCGAAAGGATGGCGATATTTAACCAGATTCGCAGTTATCTTGCGGACGCGAAAGTGCTTGATGCTT
>CAMHIH010000022.1 GCA_946185175.1 uncultured Candidatus Saccharibacteria bacterium | reverse complement strand
AGCCAAGGGCAAAAAGCTCGGCGATGTAGTAGAAGAAAAGCACAAAGCTGGCGCCTTCGGCCGTGTTGCTTCCCAAACCGCAAAACAGGTCGTAATCCAACGCCTCCGCGAGGCTGAGCGTGATGCTGTTTTGGCCGAATACGAAGATCGCGTTGGCCAAGTTGCAAACGGCACCATCGTGCGCGTAGAGCCACGCGTTGTACGCGTTGACCTTGGCAAAGCTACCGGCATCATGCCAAAAAGCGAGCAGATTAACGGCGAGTATTACTCTGTTGGCTCGCGTATTAAAGTCTTCATTAAAGAAATCGAACGCAATGAACGCGGTACACAATTAATCCTCAGCCGCGGTTGCGCTGAGTTTATTGAATACTTATTCCGTCAGGAAGTGCCAGAAATCGAAACTGGCTCCGTCGAAATTAAGGCTGTCGCTCGCGAGGCTGGCGTTCGCACTAAGATTGCCGTTGCCGCCTCAATGCCTGGCATCGATCCAGTCGGCACCTTCGTCGGTGGTCGCGGTGTACGCGTCCAGGCCGTAATGAATGAGATCGGCGACCGCGAAAAGATCGACATTATCAACTGGAGCGACAATGCCTCTGAATACATTCGCGAAGCTTTGAGCCCAGCCGAGATTCAGACAGTCGAAATCAAAGATGGTCATGCTACCGTTTACGTTGCAAAGGACCAGCAATCAATCGCGATTGGTCGTGGCGGCCAGAATGTTCGCCTCGCTAGCAAATTAACCGGCTTCGAAATCGACGTTGAGGTTGCAAAAGCTCCAGAAAAGAAGAAGAAAAAGAACGTCGAAGACTCTCTTCTCTCTGCGCTCGAAGAAAGCGAAGACGAAGAAGCCGTCGAAGGCGAAGAATAAAGCTAATCAAAAAAGAACCTCCTCACGGGGGTTCTTTTTTATTTTTTACATTTAACCGGGACTTTGATGCCGGCACCATTTAGAGTAGCGGCACCCTCAGCATTCTTACAAGCCGCACTTTCTTCGCTGGCATCGTTTACGGTAAAAGTATTTGCGTCGCCATGCTCGACCCGATCCAAAAGCATTGACCCGATATAGAACATTACGATCACCAAAAAGAGGATTACGGCCGCTTTAAGATAGCCACCCAACTTAGATTTAAGTTTATCGCCAGCGTACATCGTTTATATTTTAAGCTTTTTTCGAGATAAGCACAAGTGCCTTAACGGTCGGCTTTGAGATCGGCGAATTTCTCGGCCATGGTCGGATTGCCGCGCGTCAGTCGCTTGATTGTGAGGTCTTCCGCTTTATTATTAGCAAGGCGTAAATTATTTTCCGAGCTCAGCAAAGCCTCTTTCGTCTTCTGCAGATGGGCGATTGTTTTGTCGATTTCTTCAATGGCGGTACTGAACTTTTTACTCGCCAGTTCATAATTGCGCGCAAAAGCCTGCTTAAAATTCTCCATGTTTTCTTCGAAATGCGTAATATCAATATTTTGGTTGCGCACGACGGCGAGCTCTGCTTTATATTTCAGCGAATTCATAGCCGCATTACGCAATAATGTAATCATCGGGATGAAAAACTGTGGCCGAATCACATACATCTTGTCATATTTGTAGCTTACGTCGACAATACCCGTATTGTAGAGCTCCGATTCGGACTCTAGCAAAGTAACCAACACGGCGTATTCGCAATTCTTTTCTTTGCGATCTTTGTCGAGCTCTTTGAAAAAATCTTCATTTTTGTGCTTTGTGGCAGTGGTCTCATTCTCGTTTTTCATCTCAAACATAATTGAGATGATCTCGTTTCCAGCCTCATCGCATTCGCGAAAAATGAAATCGCCTTTAGAGCCGGTCCTTGAGACGGCATTGTCTTTTTCGAAATATGCATTCGGAAAAGCCGTAGCACGCAACTTGTTAAACTCATTCTCGCAGTGCTGTTCGAGCGTTTCGCCCACCATTTTGGTGCTCAATTTGGACTTTAAATCCTTGAGACGATCAATCTCTTCGTCTTTGAGCTTGAGGGCGCCTTCATACTGCGTCTTCAGGGCAGCCTCGCGTAGTTTTACTTGCGCCGTAAGCGACTCTTCGCGTAACTTCGCCTCTGAAGTTTTAGTGCGCAAGTCAGACTTAATCGACGCGAGCTCTTTTTCGACTGGAGTAAGCGCCTTAGCGACTGCAAGCTCTTTATCGGTTTCGGCTTGTTTAAGCTGAGCTTCGAGCGCGGCAATTTTGGCCGCTTGGGCTGATTCTTGTTTAGCAAGCGCTAAATCTTTGTCGGCGGACGCCTGTTTGGCGGCGTCTTTAAGGCGACTATGTAATTCAGATTCAAACTCCTGATTGCGGACTTGGCTTAGAATATCTGCATAACTAGAGTCATCGACTTTAAAAGTTGTGCCACATTTTGGGCATTTAATCTCTGCCATACTCCTCCACTGTTTTTTACTATCTTATCACATCAATCGCGACGAATCGCTCTAGCGACGGATTTATAAACTTCAACCAATACTAATACTAACAAAGCAACACCGAATAGGCCGATGCCGTGCTTGAACTCAACTGGCGAGGCTTGTAGCAAGTTCGAGAGTGCCGGAACATTCATGACTGCAACTTCCAGCAAAACTGAACCAATTACGCCCGCTATAATTAACCAGTTACTACGAAGTGGCACACTAAAGGCGGACTCTTTCTCGCTACGACAGTTGAAAACGTGTACGTTTTGAATAAAGACCATTAAGCACATGATGTATCCGCGCGCGTGGCCGGCATCGAACTTTAGGACGCAAACCAAGAAGTACCAAGCGATGAAGACTATCGCTGCGATTGTAAGGCCAGATAACAGGATGCGACGCAATAAACTTCGGTCAAAAATGGATTCTTTTGGATTGCGTGGTTTTTCGCGCAAAATACCAGGCTCAGCCCTCTCAAAGGACAACGCGAAGTCCTGAATACCGTCAGTTACAACATTTAGCCAGAGAAGCTGTACGGCAACCAATGGCATTGGCATATTACAAGCAATCGCCGTAAAGAAGAAGAGCGCTTCAGCAACGCCGCAAGAAATTAGGAACAAGATGATTTTGCGAATATTCGAATAGGCGACCCTACCCTCTTTAATGCCGGACACAATAGACTTAAAGTTGTCATCCATAATAATCATGTCGGCCGTATCGCGAGCAATATCAGTGCCGCTCCCCATCGCAACGCCAATATTTGCCGCCTTGAGTGCTGGTGCATCATTTACGCCGTCACCAGTTACAGCTACGAATTCGCCGCGCTCTTTCAGTGCGTCAACGATATACAATTTCTGCAATGGCGTCACGCGCGCAAACACCGTCTTACTTGCAACAAATTCCGCGAATTTGGAGTTTTCTTGATCGTGCATACGTTCGACTTCTTCGCCAATGGTTACGGCATCTGCATTTTTAACAAGCTTCAGGTCTTTAGCGATTTTCGTCGCAGTTAACGGATGGTCGCCAGTAATCATGATAACCTTAATGCCCGCCTTATGGCATTCACGGATCGATTCGACCGCTTCTTTACGAATCGGATCGATAAAACCTACCATGCCCATAAAGGTTAGATCAGCAATATCCTTATCGCTATAGTTGTTTTTAGCCTTCACCTTGCCCCTTGCGAGTGCAATAACGCGGTAGCCATCTTCAGCTAGCTTATTGTTCTGTTCGACAATTTTCGGAAAATCAGATTTATTGGCTAAATTTATTGTTTTACAGAAGCTTGCAACGGTTTCTGGTGACCCCTTAACCGTACAATAAGTCTCATTGCCCTGACGATAAAAGACTGCCGAGTATTTGTTTTCTGACTCATATGGAATAATATCAATAATCTCCACTTCGTCCGCATTGACGCCAAGTTTTACTCCTAAGACCTTAAAGGCGATGTCAATTGAGTCGCCAGTCGGACCCTGCTCGCCATCAAGGCTTGCCTCGTTATTAATCGCGCCCAGTAGACCAATTTCTTCAGCATACTTAAGAATATTGCCATTCACTTTGCCAGACGTTTCGTAGCCTGTGCCGGAGATTTCATACTTTTCGCCATTTGGTAGCAAAATAATTTTTGCAGTTTGCTGGTTAACCGTTAAAGTGCCAGTTTTATCTGACGCAATTACCGTACAGCTACCCAAAGATTCCGCTGCATGCAGACGACGAACTACTACGTTACGTTTTGCCATTCGATTTGAGGCAATCGTTAGAGCCATCGTTAACGCAAGTGGCAAGCCTTCTGGCATAGCCGAAACCGCAAAAGCGATTACCGTCAATAAAATCTCGTTGAATGGCGCTCTTTTGTAAATCAATAGGCCCGCAATTACCACGGCTACTACCATCACCAGAACACTGATTTGCTTCGATAGTTTTTCGACGCGAATCGTTAGCGGAGACTTTTCATCTTCGGAATTATTTAGACTATCAGCAATCTTACCCAATTCGGTTTGAGCACCAATCGCCACAACGATTGCTTCGGCGCGCCCCGACACGGCCGTCGTGCCCGCAAAAACCATGTTCGATTGTTCGCTGATTGGCGCCTGATGCCGATTAAGCGCCGCTGGCCCCTTCTCTACTTGTAGACTTTCGCCGGTCAAAATCGATTCATCGACCATAAAGTTGCGCGTCTTCGCGATTCGCATGTCGGCGCTGATTTTGTCGCCCGACTCGAGCAAGACATAGTCGCCAATCGTTAGATCCTCGGCGTCAATTTGGACTTTTTTGCCGCCACGCATTACGTTTACCCTAACCGACACTAAATCCTCGAGTGCGCTAGCGGTTTTATTAGCTTTGTTTTCTTGATAGGTACCCATAATAGCATCGACCAACACGATTACAAGAATGACGGCACCATCCACGATTTCGCCCACCGCAAAAGATATGACGATAGCCAGCAGCAGTAATATAATTAACGGATCCTTGAATTCACCCAAGAAAAGCTGCCAAATACTAACGGATTTTTTCTTAGGAAGTAAATTTTTACCATAGCGCGACTGTCGGGCTGTTACTTCGTGGCTACCGAGGCCCTGCTCGCTCGTATCTAATTCTCGCTTAATTTCAGATAGTTTACGATTAAAAAACATAACTATTTTCATTCTATCACGGCTTGACAAATCGGAATTACGCTTATGATACTAGACAAAATCGAAAAAGTGTGCTATAATATAAATGGTGTTAGTCCCACACGCACTAAAGTACATTGAAAGGAGGTGGTCTTATGTTAAATAGGACCCCGTGGGGAGAGAGAATCGCCGATTGGTCGAATAAATTGTTCATCGGTGCCGGAGCCTGCTTCGGCATCTGGCTGTTGACGCAAATCCTGTTGAGCTTTTGGAAGTGGGGCGTGCTCCGCTTCTTCAACGGAGTTTGCGGCTGGCTGATTGCGCCTGTGTTGATTATCGCCGTGCTTTGCTGGGCGGTATCCATCACACTTGACGGCGGCAACCGCGGCAAAAGCTGGGCGAAGCGTTTCGTCGAGCTCGCAATTAAGGCCGGCGTCATCACCGTCGCCATTATCTTGCTGAAGGTCTTCCTTGGCGTCTGCATGAAGTATTGCACTTCCGGAGGCTTCTTCTTCGGTTTGTTTAGCTTCTTGCAAAGCGTCTTTGGAATGCTTGTTATTCCCGGCATCGTCGTCACGCTAATCTTGCTCATCGCAAGCTACGCTAGCAAGCGTAAGGACGTGACTGACTGGCTGGACAGCAAGCTCGGCGAAAGCCAATCTGTCGCGTACGGCGACATCGATGAATTGTTCCGCGACCTGTAACCACTGATTCTCAAAAAAGAAGGGAGCCTCAATCCAAACGAGACTCCCTTTTTCCTTGCTTACAATTTAGCGCGAATAGCACGATCGACTTGAGTTAAGAATGATTCACTACTATTTGCCTGTAAATCGATTTTTTCATTGTTTATATAGATGGTAGGAGTATAAGTCACGTCATGGACATAGTGGCCGATAGCTTGATCGAAGCTTACCTTACTAATGACGTTTTCTTCCTTCATATCAGCCATAAAAGTGGTCAAGTTCACATCTGGCGCAGCTTTATTGATCATATTACGAAATATTTTCGGCAAATCCATTGCGCTAGCTTCGTTCCATGTCGACTGTTGCGCAAACAAAGCGTCATGCATTTCCCAATAATGTCCTTGCTGGGCTGCAGCTTCAGCGGCGCGCGCCGCAGCTATCGCGTTTGAATGAATACTCTCAAGTGGGAAGTTGCGCGATATGAACATCACTTGGTTGCCATAACGCTGATAAAGCACATTCATGTCCTGATAGACTGATGCACAGGCCGGGCACTGAAAATCGACATATTCGATGACGGCGATTTTTGAACTAGTATTTCCTCTAACATGATCCGCCACGTCGCCATTTTTTTCATCCCCAGGTATAATCTTGCCGGCATTATAGTTGCCCTCCATAACGCCGCTAATTGCGGTTTGTTGAGATAATCGAGTTTTTAGGCTAGTGATTTCTTCAGTTTGCTTTTGCGCATCTTTTTTGAGCTCGACAACTTGATAATGATAGTCCGCAATTGCGTGAGATAGAACCAGAAAGCCAAAGAAGAGCGCGAAAACCGATAAGCGTAGCCAGATAATTTTACGGCGTTGTGGATTCGGAAAACGCGAGGCGACTTCTGGATTAAGCTTGAAATAAAGATAGCGTTTGCCATACTCTGGTTGCTGTGCTGCTAGGAGCATAACGTGTGAGTTATAATCTTCGAGCGACATGCGATTTTTCATGAAACGTTGCGCCGCATCTTCGCGTAATCGATGCGGTAATTTTACGGTATCATCGATATCTTTCGCGCCAAGTTTAGTACTTTTGCTATCTGAAAGCTTCAGCAAATCAATACCGAATTTTTCCTTGGCGCGGGTCGGCGTCAGATATTCACCCGTGCCATCCTGCGGATGATAGATTGCAATGCCCAAAAGACGACCATGGTCGCGATTCTTCTTTGCAAATTTATTGTCGCTCTGCCCACCAGTCACCAATGCGACGATATGATAAACGCCGAAATGGTAATACAGGAATGGCATCGAAACTTCGATTGGCTGATTGCCGGTCGATTCCGGTGCTAATCCCTTGAGAATTTCGTTATATGTTTTGCGTGCCATAGATAAATATATTCTAGCACAGATGATATAATGGACTTATGTCTAAGCACGCAACAGTTCCGACCGGATTAACTAGCGCAGAAGTGCGCGAACGGCGCCGCAAAGGGCTAGTCAATACCTCGGTTCAGGCCCCATCGAAGTCAATCAAGCAGATTGTGATTGATAACACTTTCACTTATTTCAACTTAGTTTTTTTGGTGCTAGCAATTCTCTTAGTGCTAGTGGGGGCTTTCAGGGACATCTCCTTCATTCCGGTGATTGTTGCAAACACCCTAATTGGTATTTTTCAGGAAATCCGTTCAAAAGTCGTACTCGACAAGATGTCGATTCTCAATGCGCCAATTGCCCGCGTAGTACGCGACGGCGAGGAACACGAAATTGATGCAGAATGGCTCGTTCAAGACGATATCGTGCGCTTTAGAGCTGGCAACCAGATTCCGGCCGACGCAAAAGTCGTAAGTGGCAGCGTTGCAGTGAACGAATCGCTCTTAACTGGTGAATCGGACGACATCCATAAAGAACACGGCGACGACTTGTTGTCTGGTAGCTTTATCGTATCCGGAGAATGTTATGCAAAACTAACCAAGGTTGGCAAGGATTCATACATCAGTAAACTCACGCTCGAGGCTAAGCGCGGAAAGAATAAAGAAGAGTCCGAAATTATCCGCTCGCTAAACCGTATCGTGACTTTTGCCGGCGTGGCAATTATTCCAATTGGCATTATATTGTTTTGCCAGCAATTCTTTGGCGGAAACCAGAACATTCAAGACGCCGTCCAGGCTTCCGTTGCTGCAATGATTGGCATGATTCCAGAGGGGCTGTTCTTGCTCTCGTCGGTCGCTTTAGCTATTAGTGCGATGGAATTGGCGCAGGAGAAGGTCCTTCCGCATGACATGAAGAGTATCGAGACCTTGGCGCGCGTAGATGTTCTCTGCGTCGACAAGACCGGAACCATTACCGATGCACACATGAAAATTGCCTCGCTCGAGATGCCAAAAGGCGGCAAAATGGAATATGACAAAGTCTTCGAGCTAGCGAGCAATTATGCGGCTGCCCAAAAAGCCGACAATATTACAATGGAGGCCGTCAAGGAGTTCTTCAATAAGCCAAGCGAGTCCACTAAAGCAAAGTCCGTCGTCGGTTTCACGCCCGAATTTAAATATAGTGGCGTCAATTTCGAAGACGCAAGTTACATTATGGGTGCCCCTGAACTGATTCTACGTGACAAGTTCGAGGATCATCGTAAAGAGATCGAAGGTTACAATATGCGAGGCTATCGTGTCTTGGCATTTTGTAAATATCACGGCGAAGTGGACGGTAAAGCACTCAAAGAGAAAGTCGACCTGATTGGCTTAATCTTACTTACTAACCCAATCCGCGAGAATGCGCCAGAAACGTTCAAATATTTCGCCGAACAGGGCGTGCAAATCCTTGTCATCTCTGGCGATGCGCCGCTTACGGTATCCGAAGTAGCCAAGAAGGCTGGGATTAAAAATGCTGACAAATACGTTGACGCCTCAACTCTAAAAAGCAATAAGGATATTCACGAGGCATTAAAAAAATACGCCGTGTTTGGCCGAGTAACACCGGACCAAAAGCGCCTCTTCGTACAAGCTCTCCAGGAGCAGGGACATACGGTCGGTATGACTGGCGATGGTGTAAATGATATTCTAGCTCTACGCGACGCAGATTGCGGTATCGCAATGGCGAGCGGCAGTGACGCCGCGATGCAGGCCGCCCAATTAGTGTTGCTCGAATCCGACTTCTCAAAAATGCCAGGTGTCGTAAAACAAGGACGTCAGGTCGTCAATAACCTCGAACGCTCTGGTAGTCTGTTCTTAGTTAAAAATACTTTTTCGTTGACAACCAGCCTTGTGGCTATCTTATTTGCGATTAAATATCCATTGTTGCCTTCGCAAATATCGATGGTAAGTCTTTTTACGATTGGTATGCCGGGCTTCCTGCTCTCACAATTGCCAAACACCGACCTGATTAAAGGTAGTTTTACCTACAACATCATGTCACGCGCCGTACCGGGCGGTTTAACAGATATGATTGTGGTCGCCATGATGATGATTATTGGCACAATTTTCAATATTTCGAGCGAGGAAATATCGACCGCTGCCACAATTCTAATTGCCGTAGTCGGCCTCTTAATGGTCTATCGCGCCAGCAAGCCAATGACGCGTCTCAAATGGGGTATTTTCAGCCTCTGCCTAATAGGTATGATCTTGAGCTATATCTTTATTCCTTGGCTCTTCGGCATGAGTAGCCTATCGATTCAGGCCACAATTATCTGCGTCGGTCTCGGCTTTGCAAGCTATCCAATTCTACAGAAATTAACCAAATTAACAGACAAGTTCGGCGTACGTATTCAGCACCTAATCAAGAAGTACGCTAAACGCGTAAAAAGCCTCGCCAAAGAGATGTGGGCAGACCGCTAGATATTAAACTGCCACCCCTGTTATTTCATTAAATAGGATGGCGCAGTTATTGACTTTTTTAAGCGCTTATGGTATAATGATAATTGACCGTTTATCCCAACGGTCAAATCCATGCACAGGAGGAGAAAAAGATGTATCCGTCTTTTCTCAAGATGTTCCTTAAGGTCAAGCAGACTGAGCATCCCGTAGAAATTGCCGACGAGGCAACCATCGCTACTCCTCAGGCCGATGATCCGACCGGTGAAGTATGCACAGAATTCCGCGAACATCTCCATGGTTACCTCTTTGTATATACATGCCTGTTCGACGCAAAAACACAGCGTTACGGCATTATTCTCATTAATGGAGATACAAGAGAAACCTGGAAGAATCTAACGGAATCCGAGATGGAAACGTGCGAAGACAATATCTTTGAACGCTACAAGGCCGCTCACGCCTATTGATCAGTATTCCTTTGTTTCAGAAAAGCCCTGGCGCAAGACGCTGGGGCTATTTCATTTATACACAAAAGAGCGCCCTAAAGGCGCTCTCGATAAGACAACGACTGACCCGTTGGGGTGAGTCCTTGTATAATTCGGCATCTTGCTATTTTCCCACTTTCGCAGTACATTCGCCGCGGCCAGGCTTGACTTCTGTGTTCGGAATGTAAACAGGTATTTCCCTGGTGCTATGGACACCGATGTAAAACTTCAATTAACTTGAAATCTTACATCGATGTAAGATGTGATGACAATGAACTTTAATTGGCTCTGATACAAATTTAGTACCAGTTACTAGCTAAGTCTACTCTACTTATCGTCGTTATGCAAGCATAAAAACAATAAGTAGAACAT
>CAMHIH010000021.1 GCA_946185175.1 uncultured Candidatus Saccharibacteria bacterium | reverse complement strand
TTCAGCGTCGGTCATTAGACGACAAAGATTCTCAAAACCTTTCTCATTCATTGCAAGCAAAGTAATATGAAAACGCTCTTTATCGTAAGCCGGGTCGCGATCTTCCATCCCGCGCGCCGCCACATACGCTTCCAAACCTAATACCGGTTTAATCCCGGCATCATTACAGCATTTATAGAGTTCAATTAAACCCGACATCGTGCCATGATCAGTTACTGCCACGGCTTCCATGCCATTTTCTTTCACAAAATTCACTAATTCATCAATCTTTGTCAAACCATCCAAAAGTGAATAGTGCGTATGATTATGCAGATGTACATAATCTGCCGGTGTAAGTTTAACCTCCTCTGCCATATCTTTTATTTTACCATGAACCACCCCCAAAAATCGCCCCTTCTTGACTTTTTATTCCGCTTGTGCTATAATGAATCTATTGGGTATCTCAAGGGATATTATAAGAATAAAAATGGAGAAAAAATGATCAATCCAGAAACCACAAACAACGATCAACAAGACCAGGGCAAGAATCCTTGGGAGGCAATGGCCAACAAAGTTGCGCAAGAAGCCGCAGCTGAACAACACGAAACCGGCCCAGTTCAAGTTGATCTTAAAACTCCAGATTACGACGAACGTTTCCGTCAAGCCGAATACTACATTAAGAAAGCTAAGATTCAAGCCGAACAAATTACCCAAGAAGGCCTCGAAAGTGGTGCTTATGCCGACCGTGATATTCGCCTCGACGAAGAAACTGGCGGTTACGTCATTGACACCTATGTCATGCGCGAAAAAACTGCCGAAGATGGTTCCACCGTTCGCGTAGCCGAACTTGAAGATACTCGCCCTGTCGTTGCCGGCGAATGGCTTGCCACTAACCCAACTCAACAAGAAGGCGACCGTGCCAACAACTACGCTATCCCAGATGAAACCTTCCGTAAACGTTATGAAGCAACCGATACTCCAGGCGTATACCGCGGTAAAGGCAAGGCTCGTATTATTAAGAACCCAACCGGTCGCCCTGTAGTTATTGAAGCTCCATGGGGTGGCGAACAGAACGGTGACGAAAACTGTTACTTCTGTGCCGTCTGTGAAGACGAGACCGAAGCTAGTATCTCTAGCGACAACCGTTACATCCTCAGCGAAAACGACTTTGCTGCTTACGGTCCTGCTAGCGAAGTAGAGTAAGCTCGAAAGGCATCAAAAAATACCCCACAAGGGGTATTTTTTATTTTGCCTCTAATCTCAAATAATAAAACCGCTCAACGTTTCCGAACCGTCCTGCTAATTCGTTATCTTTCTTCCCCACTATCACAAAACCGTTACGTTTCAACCACGCCTCAAAATTCACAATAATTTCTCGACGTATCTTGTTATTTTTTAATACGCCATTCTTTAATTGCCACGGTTTCGCCTCAAATTGCGGCTTTAACATAACGATAAACTCCGTTTTTCGGCGGGCTAAGTTCCTTTTTGCATAATATAAAACATCTGCTAAGTTCACGAAGCTTACATCTGCTAAAATTACATCCGGCTTTTCCGTCAGCACAAATTCAAAAATATCCGTCTTTTCGTGTAATTCTATGCGCGGGTCAAAGCGTAGTGGCGCCTTCATCTGTCGCGTCCCCTTCTCCACCGCTATTACTTTTTGTGCGCCAGCGCGTAAGGCCATTTCCGTAAAGCCACCCGTCGAAGAGCCGATGTCTAAAACCGTTTTACCGCGCAAATCAATCGCAAACGCTTTTAGCGCCGCTTCAAGTTTATACTCCGCTCTTCCAACTACTGTCATTAATACTATTATATAATAAAACAGCAAAAAGTAAATTACTTCATGATGGCCAAAATCGGCTTTTTCGCTTTCCGTACCTCAATAAGTTCAACGTCATTTAACTTCGTATATTCCCCCTCCGCCTGCAACATTACCTTTGCTGGGCGCTTAAAGATAATCTGGTCATAATCGCTCTCCGCGCCCGGAATTCGTCGAAAAATACTTCGCAACATAAATCCAACCAGTCTAAAGAATTTCGTCAGAACGCCAGTCGTACTCAGAAAATATCCGTCCTGCAAGAACCACTTTCCGCCCTTCATCATTTTTGCGACCGAAATACCGTTTACCGCCATGTAG
The DNA here is from genome assembly GCA_946185175.1 of uncultured Candidatus Saccharibacteria bacterium. Taxonomy (GTDB): domain Bacteria; phylum Patescibacteriota; class Saccharimonadia; order Saccharimonadales; family Saccharimonadaceae; genus UBA2834. The sequence goes on along the minus strand of CAMHIH010000021.1, from coordinate 8,437 downwards.
TCAGATGCACCTTTGCTATCCACAAACTCTTCCGACGAGTTTCCTAGCGTAAAACTCGGCAAGAACTTACGATGCCTTTGTCGCACCCACCACTGCGCCAACACCGTCAAACTAAATGTCATGTGCTTTTTACGTTTTTTCTGTAGATGTTTACGCGTTTTTGGATGATCGAATACCGCACAAGCTTCCGCAAACATGCCAACCGTAAAGTAACACATACCATAACGCCAATGTATCCCATTTACACTACACTCAAGTGGCCACACTTCCTGCGTATCGCCCTTAAGAATCTCTTCGAATTTTAAACCACCAAAACAGCGCGCCGTATCGTTAAAATTCCCATAAGCCAGCACCCCCACGCGCACTTTTCGCGCTTTCGATAACATAATCCCATTAATTGCAATCGTTGCGGTCGCATCACCACCTGCCGCCATCACCATCCGACAAAATCTTCGCTAAACGCGCGGAATTATCATCCACATTCGTATCGGCTACCTCAAATTTACCAACCGCCCATCCTTTCAGATTGCGAACTTTAGTCAGCACCTCTTTTTCAACTCGCCAAAAATTTGAGCTACGCCTATTGTAAACCAGAATTAATCTTTTCATATTTTCTCGTTCAAAATCGAAACTAACTCTTCTATGCTAGCATAAAATTTCAGTACATCATCCTTTGAATAGCCGAATATATCCTTGAAGCTCGTTTCACTATATTCGTCAATAATTGACTCCCCCTTAAGCTGAAACTTCCCATAATCTTCAATCATTACATCTTCGTCTATCGTTTCTACATCTTGATATTTTTCGACAAAGGTCTTTGCTTCCTCTTTATAATCACTGATTGTTTTGGCGAATTTCTTCAAAAATTCATTGTCACTTTTTTCTATCTCACCAAGGTCAATCTCTTCACTACCGAATAAGCCATAAAGCGCCTTTTCGGTCTTTGCAACTTCTTGTAATTTTTCAAAATCCGCCTTCGCCTTTTCGTATTTCTCATTAACCTCTTTATTCTTCAGCGCATTGCTTGCGCTTAGGTTTCCTAGATAACTTGCCGCCTTGTCGGTAGCCTTTTCAAAATTCTCAAACTTCGTCTTTTCTTCATCGGTTAATTCGATATCCTTAACTTCACCATCGAGAAATTCCGAAACTTCAACTTTTGTTTTTAAAATTTCATCCGCGTAATTGCGCGCCTCTTCGTAGCCTAGATTACCTCGCGACAAAAGTAGCCCCAATAAGGTTCCACCAAATGCCAACACGCCCAAAACTACGCAAATTACTATGATTTTAGCTTTAGAGATTGGTTCACGATTCCTTTCGGTCTTCAAATGCTTCATACGACTATATCCCTTTTACCCATAACTCATTCGGTAGTGGCCACGAATTTGGCTTGCACCCCAATAATCCCGTCGACTGCTGAAGCATAATTGGCGCCAATCCCGTACTAGTCTCACATTCCGTCACGTGACCATGCCCCAAGAAATGGCCCACCTCATGGTTAATCACCATCCGACGATAATTTTGCAAAGTTACACCCAGTTCATTATAACTATCCGAGCCACCCAGCCAACGATCATCGTTAATATAAACATAAGGCTTTACCGTACAACTCAGTTTATCCGAACAGCCACTACTTGCCGCAGCAACTTCAGCCGGCGCAGCCAGAACCATATGGAGGCGTCCGCCATTCTCGACTTCCGTAAATTTCACATTTGCGCGCACCCAACCGCGGCTGTCAGACAATGTCTCTGCTACTACATTGCGAAATTCTTCAAGATCGCCCGCAATTTCACCTCGTGAGTTAACGTCGTAGGTTACCTCTATAACATGTCCAGTTGCACTATCGGCTTTCGCAACATAATAAGAATCTACCGAATCCTGCACCTCGATTTGCGCTTTTGAAATTTCTGCCTGCAATAATAGGCCAACTAGTCCTTCCAGCATTAGTCGTTCTTTTCTCCAGTATCACAAACATCCAAACCGCTCAAAGCCGCCTTTTCCTCTTTCGGCGAATCCTTACAAGGATCTTCTTTATTGGCACTGTCAAAGCTGCTCATAATCCAATTACCATCTGCAATTCGCTCGTACATAATTACACGCACCGAGCCGCTATCTCGACGTACTCCTAAACTTACGAGTTTATAGGCGCCACTTTTTCGCACGAAGTTTACATTTTGGTCAGCAATATCCAACACATAATCGGTACCGAACTTCTCTACTAGCAAATTATTAACTTCGTTCATATCACCGCCATTTAGGATTTCAACGTCATTAATACGCGTAATGGCATGCTCCTGCTCTTCTACGCCAAGGCTCTTATAGATTGCCGCTAAGTTATTCTCTACTTCAATCTTAGCCAGTTCGGTCTTATTTTTTTCCTGGTTAATATTATTCATGATAATCACGGAAATACCGATACCAATCAACAAAGCGACCGCAATAATCATCGAACAAATACCGATATGCTTCCAGATATAACTCACTACCTTGTCGCCCGTTACAATACCATTCGCATTTACGGCATTGATTACATTCATCGGCACACCGCCTTCTTGCGCCTGAGCAGCCTGCTGCGGCATTGGCGCCGGCCCCTGTTGTGGACCATAACCACCATATTGGTTCTGATAATTATTTTGCGGACCCATTATTTCCTCCTCACCCAAAAATATCCAAAAATCTTATGTTTACATTTTACCACATATGGCGCGCCTATGGCAGAGAGGCGGTTTTTATGCTAGAATATCGGAAAGACGGAGAGGTGTCCGAGTGGTTGAAGGAGCACGCTTGGAAAGCGTGTAGCCTCGCAAGGGGCTCGCAGGTTCGAATCCTGTTCTCTCCGCCATTTTTTGCTGGAAAAGAATTACTTTAATAGAGAACAGGATGAGAGCCAGAGGTTCGCCCAATGCCCGGTCGGACTTGTTCGACAACGGCGCATTGTTTATATCCTGTTCTCTCCGCCATTTTTTGCTGAAAAAGAATTCCTTTAATAGAGAACAGGATGAGAGCCAGAGGTTCGCCCAATGCCCGGTCGGACTTGTTCGACAACGGCGCATTGTTTATATCCTGTTCTCTCCGCCATTTTTTGTGCTAAAAACTAAACTTGAGCAATTTTAAAATAACAGTTTCCACGGTATAATTAAACAAGTTCTAAATAAACATTTTTAAGATGAAAATCATTCGACATGGTAACAAAAGAATCTGAAACTATAATTAAGCTCAAATCTATCACTAAACGCTATGGTTTTGGCGACGCCGAGTCGTTCGCTCTGCATAATTTCGACCTCACCGTCAAGCGTGGCGAATTTATCATGATTATGGGACCATCCGGTTGCGGCAAGACTACTCTCCTCAACGTAATCGGCCTTCTCGATAAGCCAACTTCCGGTAGTTACCAGCTTCAGGGTAAGAACGTTGCTCGCATTTCCGCACGGCGTAAAGCACGTTTTCGCGCTAAAGAAATTGGTTTTATTTTTCAAAATTTCAACTTAATTCCTAATCTTACTGTTATCGACAACGTTTGTTTACCACTACTCTATTCTGGCGTCCGCAAAACTCGCCGCCTCAAAATGGCCGACACCATCCTCGAGCGTTTCCATCTTCGCGAGCGCGAATACTATATGCCACACCAACTGTCGGGCGGGCAGCAGCAACGCGTTGCCATCGCTCGTAGTCTGATTTCCAATCCATCAATCATCCTGGCCGACGAGCCAACTGGTAATCTCGATAGTCGCGCTTCACATATCGTCATGGAAGAACTCCGCGATATTCACGCATTAGGCAACACCATCATCATGGTTACTCATAATCCAGCGCTTACCACCTATGCTACTCGCGTTATTCATATGTTAGATGGCGAAATTGATACCGATATCAAAACCGTCGACGATCGCGATCTACCGCGCCCTGGCGACCCGGAACGTATTTCCGTACGCATCCTGCCTAAGAAAGACCATCAAATCGAAATCGCGGTAGATGCCAAAACCAACGTCGTCGTAACTGGGAAAAATGTCACTACTAAAGACGAAAAGAAAACCGATAAAAAACCTAAAAAAGACGACAAGAAATCCAAAAAAGTAATTAAAGTTGAAGGCGAATCTAAAAAGGAGGAAAAGTAATCATGGGGCTTCTACTTAGCACACATCTTCAACTCGCCACCGAGAGCCTACGTAAGAATCGCGGTCGCACTTTTCTTTCCGCACTCGGCATTGCTATAGGCGTTTCATCAATCGTACTCATTTTATCATTAACCGGCGGCATCAATCGTCTCATTAGCACAACATCAGATAAGAGCAACGCCAACCTTATCTTAGTGCGACCAAACAACGGCAAAGACGTCGCCGAAAATATCATCAGTGAGCTGACGTCTAGTAATCAATATTCAAAATCCAGTCTCACGCTTGAAGATGTCGAAACCATCAAAGCCGTCGATGGCGTCGCTTCCGCTTCCCCGCTCGCAATCTCCACCGCAAACCTAAAAGTAGGCGACAGGACTACCCAGTCCGTCAACATACTAGCCACTAGTACTAACTTTGCAAAAACCGCCGGCCTTACCCTCAAAAACGGCCAATTCCTCGAAACTAGTCTTCAAGACAATGTTGCTGTAGTTGGTTACAAGACCGCCATGTCTATCTTTGGCACCACCGACGCAATCACAAAAACATTCACCTACAACAACCAGCATTTTATGATTGTTGGCGTATTGGAAGAGATCAATGATCCAATCAATTACAACAATATTGACCTCGACAATTCAATTATTATCAATATTAATTACGCCAGCACTTTTGAGTCGTCCATTCAAATTCAACAAATTAATATTCGCACCGAAAACTCTGATGCCGTCGCCGCAGTCAGCGAAAAAATCACCGAAGAACTACGCAAAACCAAAAATGGCGACGACAGCTTTTCCGTTATTAGCGGCAGCCAAAATCTTCAACCAACCGGCTCTCTACTGTCAATTATCTCTGCCATGCTTACCGTTATTGCATCCATCTCACTCATCGTCGGTGGCGTTGGTATCATGAATATTATGCTAGTTTCAGTATCAGAACGTACGCGCGAGATTGGCATACGCAAGGCCGTCGGCGCTTCCGCTGGAAATATTTTGCTACAGTTCCTCTTTGAGTCAATCATCCTAAGCATTCTAGGCGGCATACTCGGCTTTGCACTTGGCTATATCTTTGCATTCCTAATTTCACTCGTTACGCCATTTTCGCCATACATTTCCTGGCAAATCCTCGGAATTACTGGCGCCGTCACCTTACTAATCGGCATCATCTTTGGCGTATATCCAGCCGCCAAAGCCGCACTCAAAGACCCAATTACCTCACTAAAGTATTATCGTTAAAGCACAAAAAAATACCCCAAACGGGGGTATTTTTTTGTTGGCCACTACAATGCCATGATTTGCTCTTCACTTAGACCCAAATCGCGCAAAGCCTCAAACGCTTCGTGTTCGCGGTCCAGAGGTCTAGTGCCGGTCCTGGAAGACTCGTCAAATATCAAACCACCATCAACGGCTCTTTGGCGCAAATCTTGACTTAAGCGACGCCAAACCTTCAGACCATTCAAAGCCCTACCGAAGCGGTTATTATTTTCGATATTTTCGGCCATCGATTCGTCGATTAAACCTACCCCGTCAAGATCATCGGCGGCTTGCAAGAATTCATCGCTCAGTCCAGCATCACTTCTCACGCTGCCATCATCAGCCAAGTATTCGCCCCTTAGATACTTCAAACGATCAGCCACTGACGCACTCGCCCAAATTCGCTTATCTCTCCTAATGTCTTCAACTGTAACTTTTCGCTCCCCAAATAAAACAGGATTTACTAAATCCAGAATCGTGGAAATATCCCTATCACCATAGCCTAAGACCGCCGTCTTCGCAAAAGATGGTTCACGATCGATAAATACGCCCTTCAAGACATCACCAGCACCCCTCAACCCTTCACTAACCGCCGAGCCAGATATGCCCATCAAGTACGCGCGTCGTTCGGCGCTAGATGCGCCATTCCAGACGGACAGCGCGTTCTTAATTTCGTCCACGGAGCGCTCGCTTTGAGATTCACGAATTGCAATTTCGACAGTTGTATCACTTACATCAATCGATGTCGATAGGCTTTCAGCCGTAATGCCAGTTCTTACTGGAATCTTGTCATGCCCGTCAGCTTCCTTTAATGGCCGCCCAAGTATTTCTGTACTAATACGTTCATCGCTCGCGACCACATCAATTAAACCGAGATCGCGCAAGTAAAGCATTTCCGTCGAATAATCGCCGCCCACAAGACCCTGACCGGACATCATCATTGCTTGCTGTTGGCCTACGTTTCGGTTATTCCATGCATTAATTGCGCTTTCCAACCTTGCCATATCGCCACCACTAAGTTCACGAATACGCTGGTCACTGAGTTCAATCTTATAATCTACGCCAGCTAAATCGCCCGCAACTTCGCCCCTTTCAAGACTGCCAACTAATTCACCTAAGGCTGCGTCACCAAAATGCTCATCATCCCTTCCACCGAGCAACTTGTATGCATCGTCTATGGCCTTATCGTAGCGAGATTGTTCGTCGTCGGAATTTTTACCCCAGCGAATCAGTTCATGACGACGCTGAAGCTCGGCGCGTGCCATGATTTCATGAAGATTAGTCATTGCGGAGTCCTTATCAGGACCATCTCCAGCTTCTCTTACGGACTGCATCGCATCATATAATGTTGCATAAATTGCATCAAATGTCGCTCTGCGAACATGTGGCACTTTCTCAGGCTTAGGCAAGTTTTCAGCTCGGCGCTCTTGCATCGCCCTGATGGCTGCTACGCGCGCATTACTGCGACCACCCTCGGCCATGCTTAGCTTAAAGCCCTGCTCAATCGATTCAACGCTTCGTCCAAAGAATACCGCTTCTCTAATTGATTCAGCTTGGCTCATAAAGTTATCGGCACGCATATTGTCGCCGCTCAAGCCCAACTCCTCAATCTTTGCGCGGAATGCTTCCTTTGCCGCCGCGTCACCACTACTCTGCGCATAAGTTTCGTAAGCTGATTCTAGTCCCAAAGTAGTCGCAATCATCGGGTCATCTTCGGCCAAATCGGTTTTACGACCACCCTCAATGCGATAAACGATCTTCGCGCCGTCATCGCCTGCCCGAATGCCGTAAGTTGTCATTTTCTCGCCGGCCAGCAGACTTACTCCTTCAGTTCCGCGAATCACATCCTCAAATACCGAAGTAGCTTCACGATTTTTCCAATAACCATTCAATAATTCATTTGGATTCGTCACACGCTTCCAAATTTTACCGCTACGATCTTGGCCATCACTTTCAATAAATCGGCGCGCCTTCTCCAAATAGCTCTTTTGCGTATGTTTCCTGAGCAACTTTCCGCGTACAAAGCGACCAAACTTAGTGCTATTACCATTCGGGTCCATATCAAGCTCAAATAACCGTCCCGCAATTTCGCGCGCAATTCTGTCAGCATCGCCACGCATATCCGTACTAACCGCCGCAACATCGCCTGTCATCATCTTTTCGTAGTCGCCAACCAGCTTATCAACTGCATCTTTACGCAGATTCATCTGAGTAGCCATATCGGCCAAACCCGGATACTTCGATAGCACAAAGCGTCTAAATCCGTCGTCTACGCCCTCCTGCATCCTTGCCACGAATCGATCACTCGTATTAAGAGCTTGATCAATTTCACCCAACAAGGCAGAAACCTCATCGTCACTCATTTCTGCGATAGATTTACCATTTTCTGGATCCTTACCCAGCAAGGCTGCAATGCGATCCGCCGTTTCATGACCGCGCAATCTATCATACAAAGCATCACGCCTGCCGGCTGGAGTATCCTTACCATACTCATCGCGTAATGCACTGAGTTCCTCAGCCGTCATTGACGAGAGCATTCTATCGCGCAAACCACCGCCCAATTGTTCTTCGCTAACTTCCTCTAATGGTATACCTAGCGAGTCTGCTAATTCCTGGCGTTTAGCATCCTTTTCAGCTTTTTCTTTTCCAGCTACAAATGCCGCAAAATCTTTATTATCTAGCCATCTGCGTGCATCTTCGCGGGCTTTTTCGTCATTACTCTTCGCATCTGCCTGCTCGGCGCCTGCCCTCATTTGATCAAGAATCTTACGCAAGCGCTCATGATACTCCTCTACGCTTTTTTCATCAGGCCGGCGTGGATAATAAACCCTCATCTTATCCAGGATTTCATCATCATTGCCATTTAGATAATCAATATCATGCAATGTTTCCTCAAAGACCGTTCCGCCAACCTCGGCTGCTTTCTTCTCGGCTTCTTCACGCGTCCTCGCAATACCTATAACCTCCGTGCCATCCGCGGATATAATGCGATAAGTATGGTCCAAGGCATCAACTCCATCTTCGCCCTGAGCAACACGATAGGTATACTCCACGCCATTGAGCTCACCTTCGCCT
>CAMHIH010000020.1 GCA_946185175.1 uncultured Candidatus Saccharibacteria bacterium | reverse complement strand
TTCTCCTTTAGCGTGAGTAATACTCGACGATTAATTGTTCGTTGATGCCCACCTCAGCTTCTTCGCGCTTTGGCGTACCAGTAATTTCAATTTTCATTTTCTTGACATCTGCCTTCATCCAAGAGAGTTGTGCCTGGCTAGCGGCACCGGCGATGTTTTCAAGATTTGTAAAGTAGCTGTTTTTCTTTGCTTTTGGACGAACTTCAAGCACGTCACCTGGATTGAGGCGGATGCTTGGAATGTCGATACGGCGGCCATTCAATAGGAAGTGACCGTGAGAAACGAGTTGACGTGCAGCGCGGCGCGTAGAGGCGAAGCCTGCGCGGTAAACTACGTTGTCGGCACGACGCTCGAGATATTCGAGCAAGATTTCGCCGGTCATGCCATCGGCGCGTTGTGCTTCACGCATAAGCTTTGCGAATTGTTTTTCGAGTAGGCCGTAAATGCGGCGAACTTTTTGCTTTTCGCGAAGTTGAGTGAGGTAGAGGCTGCCACCGCGGACGCGCATATCAGCGTGTTCGCCTGGAATACCAGATTTTTTCGCCATGATTTTAGCGGCTTTTGGTGCGAGCGCGTAACCTTCACGGCGTGATTGTTTGCCAATAGGTGATAAATCGCGTGCCATTATGGTTTCCTCTCTCCTTTAGGTCGGCAACCACCGTGCGCAATTGGCGTCTTATCGGTGATGCTGTTGATAGAAATGCCTTGAGTGCTGAAAGCGCGAATTGCGCTGTCGCGACCAAGACCGATGCCCTTAACGAAGACATCGACGGTCTTCATGCCGTGATCGCGTTTTGCGATTTCGGCGACCTTTTCGGCGGTGATTTGTGCGGCATAAGCGGTGCCTTTCTTGGAACCGCGGAAGCCGTTAGCGCCGGCTGAAGAAGCAGTGAGAATTTCACCCTTCTTGTCGGTAACACTGACGATAGTGTTATTGAAAGTAGCTTGGATATGAACCTCGCCAGCTTGGACAATGCGTTTGCCCTTTTTGCCGCGCTTTGCAGCCGCGACAGGTGCTTGCTCCACTTCAGGAGCTTGATTGACTGATGTATCTTCTGCCATATTAACTCCTTAAGTTTAGGTTTTACTTGCTGCTTTTGGTTGGGCGCCGCCGACGGCGATAGCCTTACCTTTACGAGTGCGCGCATTCGTGCGGGTGCGCTGACCGTTGACTGGTAGACCTGCTTTGTGGCGTAGACCCTTGTAGGAATTGATATCCTTGATACGTTTAATATTGTTTGTCACGAGGCGCTTCAAGTCTCCTTCAACGGAATATTTACTAGAAATAATATCGTTGAGCTTTTGCTCTTGAGCCTCGGTGAGATCTTTCACCCGAGTGGTCGGCTCGATTTTAGCCGCCGCAAGGATGGCTTTGCTTGTGGTGCGACCGATACCATAAACGTAAGTCAAGCCGATTTCGACTTGCTTGTCGCTAGGAATGGTGACACCGGCGATTCTTGCCATGCTTAACCCTGCCTTTGCTTATTCTTAGGTTTTTTCTTGTTGATGATACGAAGCACGCCTTTGCGACGCACAATGATATCGTCAGGGCTAATTTTCTTTACACTGGCACGAACTTTCATGTATTGAAAATGTCCTTTCTTGAAAGCATCGTTTTACCCCTTCGCTGTTATATAAAATAACCGCGAGTGGGAATTCTCTCGCTTTCGGTTAAAATTAATCTTTTTGGCGGTAGCTGATGCGCCCCTTCGTGAGATCGTATGGGGTTAGCTCAACATCCACCTTATCGCCCGGCACGAGACGGATATAATTCTTACGCATTTTACCCGACATGTGAGCGATGATATTATGGCCATTCTCTAGTTCGACACGAAACATCGTGCCCGGAAGGGCCTCAACAACTTTACCGGTAAGTTTAATAACTTCCTTTTTTGGTTTATTGTCGTTTGAAGCATCAGAACGACGCTTCGACTTGACACCTCTTGTCGATTTCTTTTGACTAGCCATAAATTACCTTGGTATTATACCAAAAAATCCCCTAAAAGTAAATATATTTTATGGGGATTTTTTATTTTTTGATTGTGGCTTGAACCATGGCGATTGAATTGTATTTTGCACTGCCGTCTGTCTTGAGATTCGTGATTAACACCAGGGTTTCTTTGCCGTCGATCTGTTTTTGAACGTCAATTAATTCTTGTTCAGCATCGCTGTTGTCCACGATGCTGACCGTCTTTACATCATAGACATATTCTTCGCCCGATCCGGTAGTAAGTTTAATTTCGTTGCCCGACTCTAGGCTATCGAGATTGGCGAAAGCACCCGCTTTACCGGAAGCACCCGAATCGAGTCCGGATATTATAATGTATCCACCGGTGCCTGGCCGTGAGGATCCTGAATACCAGGCGACTTCGTAGATATTGTCTGGTACCTGCAGGACATGGACGTTTACGCTAGTGCCATTCACGATTGCGTTTTCTAGTTCTAGGCGCGGAATCGATAAATATCGTGGCTCATCGGCGGCGACTTGGTGTGCCTCGACGTCTTCCTTGCTGGGTTTTATTTCTGATGGGTTAATCGCGCTGGCAATTTCTGTAATTACTGCTGGTGCCGTGGAGCGCGGTTCTTTGGTTTTATTAGCGTAATACTGTTTTTCCCAGAAATATACTTTTCCCATCAAAATCACAAGGATTATTACAACTATCCACCCGGCGATTTTTAGTATGTTGCTAGTTGTCTTGCTGATTTTTAGACTCATTCTTGATAATCGTCGTAAGTTACCATTAACGCGCGGGAATTAATCTGGCGTAGGTTTTCGATTGCTACAGTAACGATAATGAGAAGCCCAGTACCTGAGATGGATAGACCTAGTGGCTTACCCGTAGTCATGATGAAGATGTAGTCTGCAATGTATGGCAGCATGGCGATTAGGCCAAGTGCTAATGCGCCAAAGAGATTAAGGCGATTAACGGTGCGGTTGAAATACTTTTCGGTTTCGCGACCTGGACGCACACCCTCGATAAAGCCGCCTTGCTTCTGTAGGTTTTCGGCAATCTCTTGTGAGTTGAAGATGATGCTGGTATAGAAGTAGGTAAACATTACTACTAACAAGAAGTAGAGTACTGGATAAATAAAGCTTTCCCAAGTGAGCCCAGTGAAGTTGCTGGCGCTTGGCGCCGAGAACCATTTTACGAGATTGGCTGCGATCTGGCTGCTAGCATCATTCTTTTGAATGAGCTGGCCAACGAAGGCTGGTAATGATAGGAATGCGACGGCGAAGATTACCGGTACTACACCTGCGGCGATGAGCTTAATTGGCATGATTGACTTAATCCCGCCGTAGGCGCTGTTGCCGCGAACGCGTTTGGCATAGTTGATTGTGATAACCCGCTGTGCTTCGTTGATTTTGACGATGAAGTATAGAACGATTATTAAACCAATTGCTAGACCGAGAATAATTAATAGCCAGGTTGGGTCAACCGGGATGGTGAGCCATCCGAAGAGGCTCGTGGATCCATATTCGGTATTGAAGAGTTGCTCGCCCACGACAGCCAACATTGATGGTAGGCCAGATACGATACTACAAAGAATTACGGTTGAAATACCATTACCAATGCCCTGTTCTGTTATGAGCTCACCAAGCCACATGAGAAGGATTGAACCTGCGGTCATTGCGGTAACGGCCACGGCCCAGTCGTAGCGCGTAAGTGTTAGCGAGGCCGTATAGGTTGATGCTTGTTGGAAAAGAATATATACATAAGCAAAAGATTGCATAATTGCAAGAGGTACGGTTAGGATGCGAGTCCACTGAGCTATCTTACGGCGACCGGTCTCACCGTCATTGTTTAACTCTTCCATGCGCGGAATAGCTTTTGTGAGGAGTTGCATGACGATAGATGAGGTAATGTACGGAGAAAGGCCGACGAGGATAATTGAGAAGTTCGTTAAGCCGCCACCAGAAATAAGGTTAATAAAGCCGCCAAGATCGGTACTCGTAATTAAACTATCGACTGCTTGTTTGAATGTGGTTGCGTCTCCAAGTGGAACTGGAACGTGGGCAAGAATGCGGTAGACAATCAGAATGCCGACAACTGCAAAAATACGCTTGCGCATCTCCTTATTCTTGAAAGACTTAAAAATCGTCTTAAAATTCATGATACCTCTTATTTACTCTTTTGATTCTACCATAAATCAACTAATCTGTGAAATATTTATGGATAGTATTTATTATACAAAAATATCTCCCCATGCGAGGAGATATTTCTATTGAGCCATGCTTAAGCTTCTTTGCTTTGCTTTTTGCGAGCTGGAACGGTGACTTTTTTGAAAGTACCGCCGGCTTTTTTGATAGCCTCAACTGCGCTCTTGCTAGCAAATTGAGTTTCGAGTTCAATCTTAGCGTTAAGTTCGCCGCGGGTGATAACTTTTACCTTGGCGTATGGGTTAGCAATAAGATTTGCGTCGGCGAGTACAAAGTTATCAACTTTACCCTTAAGCTCGTTCAAATTGTCCGTATAGACAACCTGGGCTTTGTCGTGAATAGATTTAAAACCTTTGAGCTTCGGAATAGCTTGCATGATAGCGCGCTGACCACCCATGAAGCCTGCGGGAAGTTTGTGATGACCAGTGCGGGACTTTTGGCCCTTGGTACCACGACCAGCCGTTTTGCCTTGGCCGGCGGAGATGCCGCGACCGACGCGTTTGGCTGACTGGTTCTTATTGACTTCTAGTTCGTTGTATTTCATTTATTTGTCCTCCTTGGCGACAGCTTTTTCTGCTTTTGGAGTGGCTTTTTTGGCGCCATGCCATTGTTCGTGTGGAACTTGTTGGCGAAGGCCTTCGATTACGGCGTAAGCGATGTTTGCCTTGTTGGTAGAACCAAGCGATTTGCTGATTAGGTTCTTAATACCAGTTAGGCCGATAATTGAGCGTACTACGCCACCGGCGATAATACCGGTACCTGGGGCAGCTGGCTTCATGAGAACATGTGCGCCAGTGACCTTAGTTTCAACCTCGTGGCAAATAGTTTCGCCATTGAGATTGATAGTAATCATATTTTTCTTTGCGCGGCGTTCGGCTTTTTGGACGGCGGTTGTGACGTCGTTACCCTTAGCCATGGCTACGCCGATGCGGTTTTTATGATCGCCTACCGCAACGAGTGCCTGGAAGCGCATGCGGCGACCACCGGCTACGGTGCGGGAAACGCGGTTAATTGAAATATTGACGGAATCGAATTCCTTTTTACCTTCTTCGGCAGCGCGGCGACCACGGCGATTATCGCGGCGGCGACCACGGAATTCGTTCTGTGCCTTAGCTTCGCGTGCGGCGGCTGCTTCGTCGGTTAGACGAGTAGTGCCGGACTTATTGATGACTTTAGGTTGTTTCTTATCCATATTAGAACTCCAATCCTTCCTTGCGGGCTGCATCAGCTAGTGCGCTAAGGCGACCGGCATAAAGGTGAGCGCCACGATCGAAGACGACGGTCTTGATTTTGGCCTTCTTTGCTTTCTTGGCGATCTCGGTGCCAATGTAGGCGGCGAGTTCGGTCTTGTTGCCTTTTTGCTTGCTACCAACGGTAGTGGCATAGGCGAGCGTTACGCCCTTGTCATCATCGATGATTTGAGCGGTAACGTGCATGTTGCTGATATTTACGCTAAGGCGTGGGCGTTCAGCAGTGCCGTGAATCTTTGCACGAGTGCGATTCGCTCTATATTCTGCTTTCATGATTATTTCTTCCCTGCCTTACCGGCTTTACGGATAATATGTTCATCGACGTACTTGATGCCCTTGCCCTTGTATGGTTCTGGCTTCTTAAGTGCGCGAATCTCGGCGGCGACTTGGCCAACCATTTGCTTATCGATGCCACTGACGGTGATTGTCATCTTATCGGTCTTTAATTCAATGCCTTCTGGGGCTTTGTATTTGACCGGATGAGAAAAACCGAGCGCCATTTCGATTTCTTTTGGACCACCAGAAAGACGAAAGCCAACACCATTGATTTCGAGTTGCTTAGTGAATCCTTTGGTTACGCCCGTTACGGCGTTGTTAAGTAGTGCGCGTTGCAAACCGTGCCAAGCTTTTGATTTTGGCTCATCGTCGCTACGCGTCACGATGATTTGGTTACCCTCGACTTTCGTCGTGGTATTTTCCTGAACAGGAACCTGAAGCGTGCCTTTTGGACCAGCGACGGTGATTTCTTTGTCGCCGACCGTAATTGTCACGCCCGCAGGAATCTCTACAGGTAGTTTTCCGATACGACTCATTGCGTTCCTCTTGTTAATAATATCTTTGCCATTTTACCATATCTGATAAACTTTTGCAAGAATAGTGTCATGTTGCAATAGATCAAGAGGTAATTTAAGGTATTGATACATAATCCGCCAGAGCGTTCTGTGCACGAACGTGCTTGCCCCCGCATTGCGGGGCTCTTTTTTATTATGCTTGCATGGTGACGAGTTTTGCTACATACTTTTTGGGAGCATCTGCTCGCACATTCACATTTTTTTGACAGGAGGTTTTAGTATGAATGTATCTGTTATCGCTTCTACGAAAGACGGCTACGTTCTTCCCGTGGCTGATGCGGAGTTGCATGCGGGGCATGCGGCTGGTATTTGCTATATGAAGGACGACTTCGACTCTATTCTCGCCGAGCCGGTCGAGAAAACTGAAAGGAGGTTTGCGGGTACTGCTGGTTCGGGTCATCATAGTGTTTCTGGGCACACGAGTTACAATCTGCTGATTGAGGGCATCCCGAAAATTATTGCAATGATTCTCAACAATGAGCAGGACTATAATACTTCCGAGAAGTCTGCTCGCTACACGACGATGACTACGTCTGACCTGGAGAGGGAAATTTATGAAAAGTGGATTGAGAAATTCACTGCTCTGATTTCTGCGCGTTATCCGGAGATTCCTGCAACTACCGTCAATAAATTAGCTAAAGAAAACGCGAGATACTTTATTTCGGTCTTTACGCCGTCGACGGTAATGGAGTATACGGTCGACTTCCGCCAGGGCAACTACCTGATTGGCTTCATGGAGGATTTGGCGAAAAATTCTCTGGTTGGTGATTCGTTCTACGATCGCTTGCGTCCGTATCTTATCGAAACGGCTAAACAATTTCGTTTAATCTTTAACGATGATAGGATTCGCGATAATAAAGGACGCAAGATTTCGCTTTTCGGTAATCGCGAGCGTCGTGAGTATTTTGGTGATGTTTATAGCATCAACTACAGGGGTAGTTTTGCCGAAATGGCGCAGGCACACCGCCATCGTTCCCTAAAGTATGAGATGCTTCTGCCCGATTTGACGGATTGCGAGTTCTTCGTGCCGCCAATTATTAAAGATGCGGATACCCGTGCCGAATATCTTGCCGACATGGATAAGCTTAAGGAAAATTATCCGCAAGGCATGATTGTGCACATCAATGAGCGCGGTACGCTTGAAGCATTTATTTCTAAGTGCCACGAGCGCCTGTGTGGTGCGGCGCAGTTGGAGATTTGCCTTCAGACTAAAGAGACGCTTGAGCGCTACATCTCTGGCGCTATCCTTGATGGTGACGTTGAAATCTATAAGACCTTGCGCCAACTTGAAGGTAAGACAAAGTGCGCCTTCGGCTACTATCATTGCGATCGTCCATGCCCGCTGGGTCCAGCCAATGCATTTACGCGCGAAATCTAAGTCAAAGTTCTTTTCTGCGAAAAGCCACCGGTTTTGCCGGTGGTTTTTTATGTGATAAATTTCGTAGGTGTCAATGCGTGAAAACCAAACAAAACTTAATGATTGTCCGACATCAAAAAATATCCCTCGAAAGGGATATTTTTGCGTCTAGGAT
Source organism: uncultured Candidatus Saccharibacteria bacterium (assembly GCA_946185175.1). Classification (GTDB taxonomy): domain Bacteria; phylum Patescibacteriota; class Saccharimonadia; order Saccharimonadales; family Saccharimonadaceae; genus UBA2834. The sequence continues at coordinate 2,930 of CAMHIH010000020.1, read as the reverse complement.
GACGATATTACCAAACGCGAATTAAGATTTCGCCACCGAGCTTGTTCTTGACGGCTTCTTGGCCAGTCATGATGCCCTTACTGGTTGAAATCAAGACGGTTCCGCGGCCAGATTTGACCTTTGGAATTTCGTTAACGCCGGCATAGATGCGACGACCTGGTTTGGAAACCTTGGTAATCTCATTAATGCGAGCGTTTTCGTCTTCGTTGTTGATAATAATGTGAAGAATTGAGCGTGGCTCAGCTTCTTCGATTTCTACCTTTTCGAGGTAGTGAATCTTTTGTAGCTTATCTGCAACCGCAAATTTGAGTTTGCTGGTAGGAACGCGGATCTCGGTCTTGCCGACAGCGATGGCGTTGCGGATGCGGGTGATCAAATCTGCTACTGGGTCAGTTGTTTGAATAGACATATTTTCTCTCCTTTCTCCTCTTACCAACTACTCTTTGTTACGCCAGGGATTTCGCCCTTGCTTGCTTTTTCGCGGAAGTTAATGCGGCTGAGACCGAAACGGCGCATGTAGCCACGTGGACGGCCATCGAGCATATCGCGGTTCTTAAGGCGGGTTGGGCTTGCATTGCGTGGAAGCTTTTGGAGACCTTCGAGGTCGCCGGCAGCCTTAAGTTCTGCGCGTTTTGCAGCATATTTAGCATGCATTTGACGTCGTTTTTCGTCGCGAAGGACGGCACTTTTCTTAGCCATATTATTTATTCTCCTTCTCGAACGGCATACCGAACTTCTCTAACAATTTAGTACTTCCTTCCTTTGAACCATTTTTAATTACGAAGGTAATTTCAATACCGTGCATAACGGCAGAATCTTCGAAGCTGATTTCTGGGAAGACGGTTTGATCTTTGAGACCAATGCTGTAGTTGCCCTGAGCATCGAAAGATTTGCGAGACACGCCGTGGAAGTCACGGACGTGTGGTAGGACGATATTGATAAAACGATCAGTGAATTCATAGGCTTTGCTGCCACGAAGTGTGGTTAGATAGCCAACTGGGGCGCCCATGCCTTTACGAATCTTAAACTGAGCGATAGACTTCTTGGCTTTGCGGCTTGTGACTGCTTGGCCAGTAATCTTGGTTAAAGTAAGTTCTACGGTTTCGGTGTAGCGCTTATCTTCGCGTTTTTTGCCGACGCCTGATGATACAATAACTTTGTCGAGTTTTGGTACTTCGTTAATGTTGTTGAGTTTGAGCTCGTCTTTGAGTTCTTTTGCAACACTTTCGTTGTAGAGAGTCTTTAAGCGAGCTTCATATTTAGTTTCAGCCATTACTTAACCTCCCTGTTATTTGCTTGACGAGCGACGCGAACGGTTTTGCCTTCGTCATTCTTTGCATAACCGATGCGGCTAGTTGTTCCAGCTTTCGTATCGATAACGAGAGCAACTTTGCTAGCGTCGATACCGACCTGGATTTCTTTCTTGCCGCCGCGGCGATACATGTTTGGACGCATGTGGCGTTCGCGGTTACCGATGCCTTCAATGAAGACTTTGTTTTCTGCTGGCAATACTTTAGTTACTTTGCCGGTTTTGCCTTTGTCGGCACCGGAAATGATTTTTACGGTATCACCGGTTTTAATACGAACACCCATTATAGTACCTCCGGAGCTAAGCTGATAATTTTGCTGTATCCGAGGTCGCGAAGTTCGCGTGGAACTGGACCGAAAACGCGGGTACCCTTAGGGGTTTTATCGTCGTTAACGAGCACGGCTGCGTTATCGTCGAAACGAATGGTTGATCCATCAGGACGGCGAATGGTCGCGCGGGTGCGTACGATTACGGCACGGACAACGGCTTTTTTCTTGACGTTGCCAGTTGGGGATGCTTCTTTAACGCTGCAGGTGACAATATCGCCAACATGAGCGTAGCGAGCACGCGTGCCACCGAGTACGCGGATAACACCAAGTTCCTTGGCGCCGCTATTGTCGGCAACTTTCAAACGTGTTTCTTGTTGAATCATTTATTATTCCTCCCCTTCTTCTGAAGTCTCTTCGACCTGGGTGACTTCGTCTTTGAGTTCTACCTTACCATGGCTCTTCTCGATAACTTTAACGAGAGTCCAAGTTTTGGTTTTGCTGATTGGGCGAGTTTCGGCAATCATTACCGTGTCGCCTTCGTGTGCTTCGTTCTTTTCATCGTGAGCAGTGTACTTACGAGTGATTTTGAACTGCTTTTTGTAGATTGGATGCGTTTCACGAGAGGTGATCATGACCGTGATGGTCTTGTCACGCTTGTCGGAAGACACTACTCCAGTCAGTGTGCGTGCCATTAGTTATCTCCTTCCGTGGCGTTAATCTTTGTCATAATGCGAGCGATTTCTTTCTTGATCGCTTTGATGCGGTGTGGGTTCTGCAAAACAGTACCGAGACCTTGTTGTGCGACGAGAAGTTCTTCCTGCTTTTTCTGGAGTTGCTCTTCGAGTGGAAGATTACTGATTACCTCAGCTTCTTTCGCGGCTTTCTTGTCTTTCTTGATTGCCATCTTACTTCTCCTCGTCTTTCTTTACGATCTTGCAGCGAACTGGAAGCTTGTGGCTAGCGAGGCGAAGTGCTTCGCGAGCTTGTTCTTCGGTGACTTCTGCAATCTCGAACATTACGGTGCCGGCTTTCACCTTGGCAACGTGATATGCTGGTTCGCCCTTGCCGCTACCCATCTTGACATCAAGAGGTTTCTTGGTGACTGGGGTGTGTGGGAAGATGCGAATCCAGATTTTACCACCACGTTTAACGTAACGTGTAATGGCCTGACGGGCGGCCTCGATTTGGCGGCCGTTAATGCGCTCGTTATCGAGACTCATTAAGCCGAAATCGCCAAATGCTACGGTGTTGCAGCGGGAGGCTTTACCGGTATTTTTGCCCTTGCGAACTTTGCGGTGGGCTTCCTTGCGTGGTTGACTAAGTGCCATAATTATTTCTCCCCCTTATAGATC
>CAMHIH010000019.1 GCA_946185175.1 uncultured Candidatus Saccharibacteria bacterium | reverse complement strand
GCTGGACTTCGCCCTCATTTGGAACTTCAAAATTCGTCGCATCCTCTTCTGGCTTTGCTTCCGTTGAGGCATCAACAACGTCTGTAGTGAGAATGTCGACTGGAATACTCGAAGAAATAAGTTGCTGATCGGCGCCGGCCGTCATTAAGCGACTAGCGACGGCCATTGTCTCGGCGCTCGTGTGTTCATTAGAGAAGCGGTTCGTGGCAGCAACGATACCGGCCAACAAAGCTGTGGCAATAGATTTGTCAAAGATAGACTTTTCTTTTGGAATCGTCAATTGGTCAACGAGATTACAAATCATCTCAGAAACAGAAGAGGCTTTTGGATCCCCCCACTCAAGGTCACCAAACCGGCCTGGCTCACCGGCGTGGATGTTAATCGAGCTGGCATCATGCATGATGCGACCGTATTCCGTCAAGGCGCCATCAAGATCGGAGGCACTCTCGACATTTATCGCAATTACGAGGTCAACATTATAATCGCCATGGCTAAACTCCATATCACTTTCGTCAATGGTGGTCTTATATGGCGTAATAAACACCTTGACATAGTCGCCCTCGATTTTATAGCGGAGATGATCGGCTTTATCTTTATCTAGAGCAATAATAAAATCCTGGAGGCTATTAGTGTTCGTTTCGAAGGTTTTCTCTGGTTCCAAGAATTCAATCGCATTAGGAACAGCGCCCGAAAAGATAGCGGTTGCATGTTTACCGAGTTTATCGAGAATAAATGTTAGACCAAGTGCAGCAGAAAGCTCATCGACGCTCGGATCCTTCGATAGAGCCACTAAGACATTGTCACAGGAATCAATCCTTTCGGCGACCTGCGAAATGACATCTACACTCTTTTTTACTGGTTTTGTATCTGCCATATTTTTTGTTTTTCTGTTTATTTTTTGACCTTATCTAGTTATAGATTAGCATAAGTTTTTCGAGATTGCAAGAGTTAAAACATCTCTACTCTTTACACCGAGCAAGTTTTACTGTATAATCTGTAATTAATCGAAATAATAATTTTTAAGGAAACAGAGTAAAAGAATGCCGATTATTAAATCTGCGAAGAAGGCTGCGCGCCAGTCCATCAAACGCAAAAGCAAGAACGAGGCAATCAAGAAAACGATTCGCAACGCTCTTAAAGATTTCCGCAAGAACCCAACTGCCGAGAAGATGGCAATTGTTCAAAGCGAATACGACAAAGCCGCCAAGAAAGGCTTAATCAAGAAAAATACCGCTAGCCGCCGTAAAGCTAATCTCGTGAAGATCGCTAAGGCCGCAAACGTAAAGACCGAGAAAAAGGTAGCCGCAAAAAAAGCTGCTCAAGCAAAGAAAGCCGAAGCGCCAAAGAAGGCTGTCGCCAAGAAGCCAGCAGCCACAAAGACTACGGCCACAAAGAAGGCGACAACGGCTAAGAAACCAGCCGCCAAAAAGACTACAACTAAAAAGGCCGCTGAAAAATAGAAATAAGCATTTTAAAAATCTCCCGTTACGCGGGAGATTTTCTGTTTTCTCGAGCATCTAGCCGGCAATCGTGTCGTGCGTAGACGACTCAACTAGCTCGCCATAGGTCATCGGCACTGGATTGCCGCGAACTTTAAGAACTTTAAATGTTTCAACTAAATCGTTGTACGCGGCAATTGTGTCATCCTCTTCGCTGAGGTCTGACTCGATTTTAGAATAATATCCTGGCAGATTATCGATTTTATCGATAGTAATCTTGATACTATTGCCCATATTCAATTCCTGACGATGGCGGCTAACTTCATATTTCATTTCGAAGCCCAATTGATGTAAGATATGCGCCGCCTCGGTATAGTCCTTGACTGGCGTCGCATTAACGATATCAAGCTTCTTATCTTCGTAGTGACGGCGCAACACTAAGGCGTAAGTGGCGTCTTTCTCGGGGTTTTTGACTATCGTGCGTAAAGACAGGCGTGGCATAGACTTGTCTCGATTAAAGTTACGCGGCACAAAAATACGATCATGCTGCCAATATGGTTCACTGAATTCAAGGTTAATCTCGCCGAGCGTGGCAATAAAGTCGGACCGACTATTTAATTTCATTTTAACGATTGATCGTTTCATAGAGTTGCTCCTTTGCGTGCTTTGTTTGCCCACTCGTCTGCTAATTCATTGCCATCCGTGCCAGCATGGCCGCGCGTCCAAGTTAGTTTTACTTCCGGCTTTGCTAGGTAGGCCGCATAAAGTTCCTGAACCAACTCGAGGTTCTTAATTGCGCCACTTTTCTTAGTCCAACCATTCGCCTTCCAGCCTGGCGCCCATTTAGTTACCACATTTACCCAAAATTCGCTATCGGTAAGGATTTCATCGCCAGCCCCCGCTAGCTCATAGGCCGCAATTAAAGCTTTCGCCTCCATGCGAATATTAGTTGAATCCGCTTCCCTGCCAAGAGCCACTGGATTGCCATCGCATATTACAGCATAACCGCCTGGCCCCGGATTAGGATTTGCGCTGCCGTCAGTATAGAATGTAGCCATATTAATTTCAGTATAGCACAAGATATGAACTTGCATTTTCTGGCGTTTTGTGATATAATGGATATGATACACATTTCTGCTCGTGTCGACCCCAATCCCTGGGGTTAATTATACGAAAGGAGGGCTTTGAAATGAGTATTGTTCTTGTTATCGGTTGCTGCATCGCGATTGTACTTGCGATTATCCTTTTCAGCTACGGCAGGAAGAAAGAGAAGCCCGCGCTGACAACCACTGGGTTCGTGGTAGCCATCGTGCTCGCCGCCATTATGACTTTATCGGTTCTGATGCCAACCAAAGTCTCCACTTATGAGGTGGTATATGTGGGCGAGTCGACGCTGACCATCATGGACGAGGAAACCGGCCGCACGAAAGTCGTGAATCTTGACGATACGGCCCATACAGGCAGTTTCACCAAGAACGGCCACGCCTATGTGGTGGAAGGTGGAATCCTTCAGGATATCAAGTATATCGCACCGCAGTAACATCCCTTTTTCCGCAGGGTCACCAAACCAGTTTTCGGACTGGGGTGGTGGCCCTTTTAACATATCTTTTAAGGGGTGTGCTAAAATATAGTCATGCCCGCGTGGCGGAATTGGTAGACGCGCTAGCTTCAGGTGCTAGTGTACCTAGTACGTGCTGGTTCGAGTCCAGTCGCGGGCACCACTTAAGAACTTGTTCGATTTTAATCTGCATCATAAAAAATCCCCCGCTGACAACGGGAGATTTTTTGTTTTCTTTAGAAGTTACCGTTTGAGTTTGGACTTGGCTTGTAGTAATCAGCACAGCTGTGTGCGACGCCCTTATCTTTATACCAGCAGTTGCTGGTAGCCCAATAGTTCTTGAAGATTTCGCCCTCGCCAGATCCGCTGCCATAAACACTAAGGCCATATTTGACAAATGGGTAGCTAACATCTTGTAACTCGATACGAGCTTCAACGCGACGGAAGAGGTCATTAGCGCGGCCCGTTGCATCAACCATAGACTGGACGCCAACAAACTTAACTACTTTACAACCCGAATCATCACATTGGAGCAATTGAATACGGAAGGAAGTGTCTGGTTTGCCATAGAAGGACGAAAGCATCAGAAAACGTGTACCGTTGTTGGTCGTACCATACTTCGTCTGCGGTACATCAATTTCAGCTCTACACGAGTAGAGGTCGCCCTTATCCGCCATTTGAGTACTGTCGTGGCACCAAACATCGTAGGGGCTATTAATGGCATTTCGGCCAGAGGCGTAATCACTAAAGCTAGACATCACCGAGCCACCAAAACCGTTCGACGTGCTGCTCGTAATGTGGTTTTCGGGCAATGTGTCGCCACCTTTGATTGGGCGAAGCGCGAGTGTGCCGCGATCAGTGCGGACCTCGTCACCAATGATGTTAGGCGTATCGAAATCGTAATAACGGAAAGTTTCATCGGTCTGAATAAGACTTACACGAATTGGCGGCGCAATGGTGGCAGACTGACCGAAGTTGCGCCACTTCTCTTCCGTGCTACCCATGGCGGTTTTAGAAGTCGTAAAAGTACGATTGTTAGTCATCGTACTATATACTGACTCATAGTTGGCTAAATCACGCACCGTGCGGTTGTCTTCTTCGCTATACCATTCAATGCGGATACGGTTAAATTCGCCGTTTGAACCAGCGTCATTGTAAGCACTACCAACACCAGTGCGGAGAGGAATAATTTTTACGTCAGATGTCTCGGTAAGGGTGCCGAGATAATCATCAGATGCGAGGGAGAGCTTAACGCAGGTGTAGGCCATATCAATGCTTTCAGCAAGCGCCTTAGAATCATTGCGCCCGCCAGTATTTTGGCTTTGGATGAGAGTTTCGTGTTCGCCGGATTGACGACCGTTGTTGCTACCGACAAGGTCACAGTCATCACTGGAACCGGCAGTATTGATTTTATCGATAATACTCTGACATTTACCACCAGAGAGGCGACCCTCGTTCGACATGCACGTGTTATATTTCAGCAATAATACTTTCGCATCTTCTACGCCCGCTAAAGCCGCATCATAGGCGGATTGAGACAAGTCGTAGTTTGTTGAACTAATAATGTCTTGCATCATAATGCTGACGAAACCAATCGTGACAATACCGATCAGCAAACAGAAGAATACGACTGTGTAGATTGCTGCCGCACCTTCCTTCGTTTGTGTTTGATATTTCATATTACCTCTCTCTTCCATTTTTTATTATTTTACCCTCTCTTATTCGAATTGCCACCCGATCGCATTGAAAAATCGAATTTATTTACTGCGCAATATTCGAAATCGTAACTGGAGTAATCCGTGTCGGCTAGATCTTCCGTGCCGGTACCTCGGCAGAAATCGCCATCACTCATAATATTAACATCACCTCGTACCGTCGCTAGAATGAATGAGATGCTGACGAAGCTCTGTTTTGTTACGGTACTCTGAATAATAGGATGTACCGTTAGGTCATAGATTGCTAAGTTTGATTCGTCGCTATTCACTAGCTCCACAACAGGCTCGTCCGAGCTGCTCATATCGATAGTGTACGAATCGCCGGTATATGTCCTAACATTCGGGTCACTCGTGTTACCGCCATCAGATGACAGCCACTTATTTTCGCAGACACTGTGGTTAGGATCGAAGACGCGGGCTAGCTTGTATTGCTTCGTCTCGGTGCCGCTACCGGTTGGTTTCTTGGCTTTGATTAAAATACCTTTATTATTGCCCTCTTTCAATGGAATTGGCGAATTCCAGATATAAGTGTAATCGCTCACACAGAAGGCGCCGGCAATCTGCTTCTGATCGGTGGCACTATTAGAGGCGCCAACATTCCATTCGCGAAAGTATTTGCTCATATTATCGATAATTTCTTTATTAACTAAGTAACCATCGTGATTCGTATCAAGGTCATACAAGTAATCGGCGGAGTTAATTTTACGTTGCATATCTTCTACAATCTGCTGTCCAGTCGAATTGATTGCGCGCAAGGCTAAGCTCTTTTGATAAATATGAGTCATTTGGATAATTAAGTTGGCAACCGATAATACAATCACGCCAAGGAACATGGTTGCGAGCGTTGTCTCAATAATCGTAAAGCCTTTTTTAGTGGTTTTGCGTTTCATTATTCAATCACCTCCGGATTATAGAGTCGTACAATTGTCGTCAACGTAGATGGCGCATCAAGTCCAACCGCCTGCCAACAAGTGCGTATATAGAAGTCGAAGAATTCAAAGCTATTTGTCGAACGGATAATATCAGCATTATCGCCACCCACGGCTACCACCCAAACACCTTCTAGCCACTGTAGCTTTCGGTAGATTTGTGTTTCGGCCAATGTTGTTTCAGTATTGTCAGTCATCGATATGCCACCCAAAACCGTGTCATCGATGTAACCGAGTTTTAGGGTGGAATAGATGCCGCGTGGGTAAACTCTGGCTGGGCGCAAGATGTATTCGTCGCCGTTCTTAGCAGCGCGATCAATTAGAATTAGCGGCAAAAGATCGCGCGTATAGTCATGCGCTGGATCCGGTTCGGCATTCGGTGGCTTGTTTAGGCCAGTACTTGGCTCCAATAGTCGTGTATTAATAGCGAAGGCTTGTTTATTGGCGCCATTGCGAGCAGAACCGCCCATCTGCTTGTCGTAGGCGTCATTACAGGTCTTAATGCTTTGATCGTTGATGTCATAGTCTTCGCTCTTGAAGTGCCCGCTATTCGCCGCAATAGTGTAAGTGTTAACGATTTTGCGCCAGAGGGCAGAATATTGTTGTTTCGCTTCCTGATGCTCGCGTTCTGCGACATAATTATTCTGAATAAAGCGAATCGCTTCGGCCTGCGCGTCTATTTCATTGCGCGCCATTGTAATCTCTAGTGAACGTTCGGCCTGTTCCATACCGACATTCATTGTATGAATCGCCATTACGGCAAGCGTGGCAAAAATTGCCAATGCGATGATTACTTCAACGAGTGTGTCGCCGTGTTTGACTTTTGAAGATTCCATTACTGACATTCATTTCCTCCACTTATGTCATCGCTATCCATGTCTACTAGCTCTACGGCGGAAGAGTTGTGGCCATCAGCAACAATCCGAATCATGCGGCGTTTCCCAAACGTAGCCAAAGCATCTTCTGATTTAATACAGAGCTTAACTTCTTTATTCGCCTGGAAGCTATTAATTGCACCGCTATTATTTTGGCTATTAGATAGGCCATCTTTTACGGTGGCCTTCAATACGCCGCCTTGTGTATTAGAGCAAAGTCCTGGGGCTATAGCGGTATAATCAAACGGCTCATAGGCACTAGCTCTGCCAGAATAATCCATCACGTAAGTGTGAATTGCGCCAGTGCGCGGTGAGCGCACAATAAGTAAGGTAACCCTAGCCGGGACGTCTTTCTCGGTAGTCTCTATTGACGCATCCCATCGATAAGTTTCATCGTTTAGAAGATTGGTTACCGTGCAGGTAGAACTGTCTTTATTGTAGACATCCGTTAGATGTAATGCATGAAAGAGTTGCAAATCATTCATGGTCTTAATCTCTTCATCTGGGTCCTTGCCGGCCGCTATGAGCGAATCGCGGTAAGCGTTATACTCAGTGCCGATGAGGTTTGCGGTTTGCATGCGTTTACCACCATCGAGCCCCAGCGTTACGACCACACCATAAACACTACATTTACTGCGACCACGACCAATCATATTGGATCCGTCGTTATAGGTGCCAATAACTCCGCTAATACTGTCGCAGACTTCATCGTCAGTCCGTTGCTGTATTTGAACACGACTAACATATTCGTACTGTTGCCGCAATAAGGCCGCAGTGCTTTCTATAACGTCACGATAGCGCTGCCTAGCAATAGTCGAGCTAACGCCAATTAAGGCGCCAACCAAAATAAGACCACTAACTGCCAGTGAAAGCATGACCTCAATGATAGTGAAGCCAGAAGCGCAACGCGCACCACCTCTTTTTGTCATATTCTTATTATACATTAGCATTTTAATTTTTGTCTAATCACTCTCGGCCTTTTTAGCCGAGAGTGACATTGATTCTAATACCTGGTTGGGAGCTCTTTCGAGTAGGTCATTACGGCTTGCGAGTAGCGCTGGGACTGGCTATAGCTCCAGAGGTAAACCGCCGGACTAACCGAGAAGATTTCTGCACCTTGCGCGTTTTCGCTTCTCCACCAAGCAGCTGTTTTAGCTTCAAATAGGCCATATGACACCTTGCCGCCACCATATGTGCGGTTGAGATAAACCTTCTTCGCAATGACTGGGCCAGTAACAGTGAGCTGAGTATTACAGTTGCTAACGCTTACTGCTACTCCGGCACCAGGATAGCAGGTATCAATTTCGTCAGCAATCAACCATGCATCGATATGAGTTACCTCAGGTGAGATGTAGATTTTCTTGGCGATAAAGATACTCTGCGCGAGCTCATTGATGTTTGTATATGGCGTGTTTTCCATGATTTTGTCTGGGGCACCACTGAGCGTGCCATAATATGAATTTTGCCTAATATAGATTGCATCCTCGGCTTCAGTTACCCATGCGTTTGCCTTGTGTGCACTATTAGATTTCAACCAAGAATCATTTGGATACGAATCGGTTGCCGCACTGCCCCTTACCTTAGTATAGTTCGTACCATTGTCTAGACAGTTGAAGGTTGGAGTATCATATCCACTCGCGGATGGAGTATATGTACCAGTACTCTCGTCATAGATACAGCTACCATACGACTGCAATACATTGATCCGGCCAGATTCACCATAGGTCACGCCATTGTTGATGGTGTAACGAGTCTTAATCTGTTTTGCAATGTTTTCCGGATCACTGGCTAGGAGTTTGTTAACGCCAAGCTTACCGAGGTAACGATTCTCACCACTACAATGGCTGTTCGAGAAGGTCATGGATGAGACGTAGCAATATTTGTTGGCGTCGTTGTTTTCGCGAATGCCGCCCCAGAGTGAAGCGCCGGAACCCATGCCTAGAATGCCCGTCGTAGTATCATTGGCCGAGATTAGCGCAAATTCTGACCATGAGCCATAGCTATAGACATCGTTTGTGCCATAAAGTTTACGGTGCGATGTTGCGGTGTTGATTTTTTGCTCAGCATAGGCGTCATTTTGCTTAACCTGAATATTTGGACGTTTTGCAACAGTCGAACAGGTTGGCTCGGAAATCTTCCACATGCGTCTATTCTGATTTTCTAATGCGTCAATAGCGGCAGATTCTTGGCTGGCGTCCGTAATGTCATTCTGTGTGTTGTGGCTATCCGATGGCCAAACTGCAGCCACTGTACAGATTTTTGTACCAATCGGAACGTCTTCAGCGACCGTTAAACTAGTTGATGGTAGCGCTACGACATTATCGTCGCCCGTGCCATTACCGTCATAAGTACTCTCGCCTGACCTCAATTGTTGACAGTTATAAGGATTACCATTACCCCAGCCAAACCAGCCATTACAATAGCTGGCCAGATTGATTGAGCCACTACCAGTAAAATATCCATTATTTTTAATCGTAACGTCGCTGGCTGCGGTACCGTTAGCAATATAGTAGGAGACTACCTGATATTTACTTGGTTTGGTTTTGGTCGAGTAGGCGGTACTGCCATTTACTGGCGTATTCGTACGTTTTTCAATCTTTATACTTGGCTCGATCGTGAAGGTACTCGTGCCAGGAAGAATGTATGGCGTACTATTAGAGGTAGTTTCTGGTTTAGTACGGTAGTTGTATGGGATATAGACGGTAGCTTTAGCCGTAGCATTTCTTCTACCGTTATGTATACGATTTACCGAATTACCATCAACCCACAAGTCAGTCCAAGTCAATTGTTGATAGAGAGACGAGCCTAGGTGGCTATCAGTAATATTATATTTCGTAGAGTAATTGCTACTACTCGGAGAGGCCGTATTTTTACTATAGGTATGAGTGCCGAAGATATCTGTACCGGCATGCGCATAATCATTAATATTACTATTATCCCAACTACTCGGGTTTAGATTATCCATGTAAGTATTACTGGTAGCGGTAATGCCATAAGAGATGCTCTTACCGAGATCATAGTACTGATTAGACATTTCGGCGCCTTCGCACATCTCTTCTTTAAAGTGGATTTTATTGCTTGGACGTGCCCAAACGACAATCTCGCTGTTGCCAGTATCTTTTAGTCCCGTATCGAGCCAAGTGCCGTTATTCTTTTGCGCCTGAATGCGACCTTTATTTTTACCGGAGTGAACGCCCAATTCTTCATTGTCGGAACAGGCAGCCTTAGGACGATGGACGGAAACACAATACCACGCAGTCGTTCTGTTCGTATTGCCGTTTGCATAATCTAGGGTCGAGGCGTAGGTTAAACGCTGACAATAAGTCTTAGTCTCATCGGGAAGCAATGTACCAGTAAATGACTCTGTCGCGTATGTTACGACAGCCTGCCAGCCACTGTTTTCGCCCAAATCACTATATGTTCCACTCCTTGCGGTACCGCGCGGAGTGACATCGTATCCACGGCTATTCTGGCCCCAAACCTCCGTTGACCATGGCACATTTACCGTGCCATTCGCCGAATCATCGCCGCGGCTAATCTCGTGCTGGAAACTAATTGTGAATGAGCTGCCAGAAATTTCGGTAGTTGAACCGTTAGCCTTCGCTACATTATCCACTTTCGCAAGCACGCGGCCATTCATCGTATTAGAAATTGGACGCTTAACATATAGCGTAAATGCGCCAGGTGTTTTCTCATCTCTAGAGCCGCTCGTATCAGCTTCATGATTATAATGAAGTTGCTGAGAAAAAGTCTTAGTCTCGCCTGGATTTATATCCTGGTTGCCATACATATAAACCATTCTCGACTCATTCTTATTCAAAGAAACACTGCCGTTGCTGTATGGCCAGTTGCCTGTCACATACCAAGCGGTAGAAATGGCCTGATCGGCGCCATTATTTAAGCGAGAAATCGTGTGCTCAAAGCGAATATTAGCAGAGTTGGCATAAACTGTCGTAGTTGAATTATTAGTTTTTTCAGCGTTATCGACGAAACCCTTAGATGAACCATTATAATATGTCTTCTGTATAGTAGGGCTCCAGCAGAACCAGCTGAGGCCCGGATCATCATTCCAGATATTGGGGGCGCCACTGGCCGCAAGCCACTCTTCGTAGCGTGGATAGACCGTAGTTTCGTAATCAAATTGCACGCCATGCGCAACCTGTACACCGTTTTGTTTCAATACATGACTGATAGAAGACGGCAAATCATAGTCCGCATGACTACGGTCAGCAAGAGCACCTACGCGACCTGGATTACCGATACTGCCAAAGCCCCAAATTACATTCTCGGTTGTACCATTTGCAGTCGTGTCTACATATTTAATATCAGTATAACCATAGTGGTAAAAACCGCCATACTGCACACAGTTTGACGATATGGTTTTAGTGCCCCCCTCACCACCAGCACCAGCGCTGGATCTAATATCTACACTAACGGCAGATGTTGTGTCATAAGTGAAATAGGCAAAAGCCGCGCCAGCGTACTCACACGTGGCGGTTGGGTGACTTGAAAAATAACCGCGATAAAAATCTATTTGGGTGGGG
>CAMHIH010000018.1 GCA_946185175.1 uncultured Candidatus Saccharibacteria bacterium | reverse complement strand
GGTTTCGGAGTTGGCCTGATGCTCAAATATAATAAGGCCGCCTGGTTGCTAGTGCCACTTTGCGCACTTCTGATTATCCCGTTAGAACTCGGCTTCGCAATCGCGGATCCGAACTGGACTGCCTGGACCTTTATGGGCGTCTATGCGCTCGTTGCCATTATTATTACTGGCATTTATGCAACAGTACACAAATTCAGGGATCAACAAAAAGAGGCTTTCGCTGTATGCTTTAGTACAACACTTATTGCACTGGCAATCGTGTTCGGTATCTGCTTCAGCAAAGAAGCTTCTGTGCTTGGTTGGTTTATTGTCGCGATTATTAGCCTTGCACAAATATACATTCGAAACGAAAAGAAATACTATTGGGTGCCAATTTATGCCGCCGCGTTTTGTGTCTACTCGTTGTCAAACACGATTTTTGGCAACATCATGAATCACCACGCCGTTTTTGGCCCATCGAACCAAATGCTCGATCTAATTCGCTCCGTGGTCGGTATACATATCCTTGCGATTGCGCCACTCTCGGTTAATTTGCTTCTCGAAAAAGGCAAGACCAAGCCAATTAGCGCCATGGTTGCCTACTATGCATTGAGTACGGTTTTTATATTCGATGCCCTAATTTGCCGCATCGGCTTTAACTCTATATCCTTGGCGCTTGTATTCTTACTTGAGCAAGTAATCTTCATGGTTTATGGCCTAATCAAGCACGGCAATTGGCTAACGACAAGTTCTATCGTTTATCTATTCATCGTTGTCTTCTATATGTCCACTGGCTACGGTTACCTCTGGCTATTCGTAGTTGGCGTCGCATTGATTGGCGGCGTGATTGCGAAATTAGTTCATACTCGCGCTAAAGATAACACAGACGCCGCATCGCAACCTGCAACGCCAAAAACCGTGCCGTCAGCGGAAAAGCCAGCACTCAAAGCTGCGCCAACCGCCCATATTGTCACAGAATCCACTAAGCCAGCCGCAAAATCAGCCGAGACACCACAACAATCATCGCGCCCAACAAGATTAGGCGGTAAGCCGCATAGCGCTAAATATAACTAAAAGACCTCCCCCCGCAAGGGGGGATTTTTGGCGCATCGCCACCAAAAAACCGCCCGATACCCTGAGCGGTTTTTTAGCATATAAGCTCTCAACTTTATACGTTTTTGTTTTAAAGCTGACTCGCAGTTAGCTTAATGCTTTTAGACCTGTAAAGCACTAACAGTATTATATATCCAAATCATCCAAATCCGCAAGCTCTGCGCGGGTTTTTTCTGCCAAATCGCTAGTCGGAGCTTCAGTTTCTGCCGTTTCTTCTTCGGCCTCTTCTGGGGCTTCCTCGTCGTTATCGGCATGCTTGCCTTCATAATCGTCATTGTTTACGATTTTGAGATTATAGCGAGCGTCATTCTTTGTACCAAGCGCACGAAGCAAGGTGCGGATGCTCTGCGCAGTAGCGCCACGACGACCAATAATACGGCCAACGTCTTCTGGATCTACTTCGAGACTTAACAGCACACCCTTTTCGTCTATGGTACGGTCGATACTTACCTTGTCTGGATTATTGACGAGAGTTTTGACGATATACTCTACGAATTGCTGATCTATAGTGGACATAAGGTTCTCCATATAAAAATGTTAAGTTTATATTCTTAAGTATATACGATTTTGGCTAATTTGGGCTTATTTTTTAGCGTGTACATCCATCTGTGGATATGGAACACTGACATGATGTTTTTCGAGAACTAATAATGCCGTACGCAAAGCACTTCGACGCACCTTGCGACGATTCTCGGCGCTCGTTTTAATGGTTATAAGGTAGCTAATGCTAGAGTCGAGCAAATCAGTAATACCAAGATTTTCGGCGTTCGTTACTAATTCATCTTTCTTAATCTCTTCAACGATATCAGCAATAACAGCTTCAGCTTGCGCCACCTTCAAATCGTATGGCATCGGCACAATAATAGATGTGGCATTAGCGCATTGCTCAGCCTGCTCGATTAGGCGATTTGCGACCGTTACAGTACAGCCATTAGTTATGCTTTTGAGCTTAGTAGAGCGAAGACCAATTTCTACAACTTTGCCCTCCTGCTCGTTATTGTATTTAATAACATCACCAACCGAATAATAGCGGTCGGAGATAATACTAAAGCCGCGAATAATATCTTTTAGTGCATCCTGCACGGCGAGACCAATAATTACGCCAATTAAGCCAAGTCCAGCCATGATTGACGTCACATCCACGCCGTTCACTTGCAAGACCGTTAGAATAGTCAGGATAATAAACACATAACGAATAATGCTCAAGATAATACTAATATAAGTGCGGCTGCGCCCCAGCTTCTTGCCGCTTACTTTCTTTTCTCCGCGCATAACAACAGCGTGAATAATAGAATATAAGATAACGTTTGCAATAATAACTATTGCCGATTCGACGAGTTTATTACTCATCAATTCTTCCCAAAATAAGTTGAAGTTTTCCATACTTATATTGTACAAAAAACATCCCCAATTGGGGATGTTTTCGATAATAACCTTATTAGGCTTCAGCTGGAGCTTCCGTAGCTTCTTCGGCTGGAGCAGTTTCTTCCTTTGGTTGGTTTTTGCGAAGTTTATCGGCGTGCTTTGCAGTCGCATGCTTCTCGAGTGGCATTTTAACCCATTTTGGCATTTTTACGCCTTCCTTGGTTAAGATGCGAATAACGCGAGTGCTTGGCTGTGCACCATTAGAGAGATATTTCTCAACTTCTTTTTTGTCCAAGACGGTTGCCTTGGTGTGTGGGTTGTAGCTGCCGACCTGAGCGACGATACGACCCGAAAGAGGGTGACGTTGCGCTTCTTGGACGACTATCCGATAAAGGGGCATCCCTTTACGGCCATTACGCTGTAAGCGAATCGCAAGCATAATTCTCCTTTAAATTATTTATCCTTGTTATTATATCTTATTTTCCAGTGTTTTGCAAGAAACGCCGCGTCTTAAGGGGATATTTTTATCGATTGATTTTTTTCTTTCCGTATTCGCTCTTCGTTTCTTCTGGGTGAGTTTTCTTGTATTGACGAATTGCCTCAGCGGCAGCCTTAACTTGAGCTTCTTGCTTACTGTGCCCCACGCCCGTTGCCTTGATGTGGCCATTAATCAATGCGCCAACCGTAAAGGTTTTATCGTGATCCGGCCCCTCTTCCTTAAGAACGGCATAAGTTGGGGTCGTATTGTCAATTTTTTGCGCTAACTCTTGGAGATAGGATTTTGAATCGCGCCACGACTCACTCTCCAAAATCTCATCAATCTTGATCATAGAATTCTTTAGAATGAAATCCTCTGCCGCTTTATAGCCCTGATCCAGATAAATGGCGCCAATAATCGCCTCATAACAGTCCGCCATAATCACGTGATGCGCGCGCATGGAGCCATTCTTTTCGCCGTTACTGAGACGCACGAGCGGTCCATAGCCTAAAGCCTCGCCGGCCGCAGCATTGGCTTCGGTATTTACCAAGGCGGCTCGCCAGCTCGTCATGATGCCTTCTGGCTCCTCGTAGTTTCTAAACAAGAAGTCAGAAGAGACCAATTCGAGAACTGCATCTCCGAGAAACTCAAGGCGCTCATTATGCTCAATCTTCGTCTTGCGATGCTCGTTGACATATGACCTATGTGTTAGGGCAGTTATCAATAAATTAATATCGTGAAACTCAAAACCAAGCTTTTCTTTTGCGAAAGCTAAGTATGAATCAAATTGTTCTTTGTTCATTAATTAAATTCCCCACTACGAATTCGTTTTTTGGCAATCAACATTAATTTTTCAATGTCGGCGTATTCGATTGCGTCAAGCGCCTCGCTAAAACTAAACCAGCGAATACCGTTCATCCATTTTTCCTTAGTTGGATGTTCATTTTTGTCTAGCGACTGTACGAGATAAACTTGTGTAGTCATCAACACTAGCTTCTCCATGCGGCGATACTTAAAATGAATCTTGCCCAGCCAAGTCAAAACATCAACATGTTTGAGGCCTGATTCTTCGCCAATCTCGCGCACGGCGGTCTGTTTGGCGGTTTCTCCCGGCTCAATGTGTCCTTTTGGAATCGTCCAACGGTTTTTGCTATCCTGAATCAAGAGAATTTCGATATCTTTTTGATCTGGCGTCATGCGAAAAACAATACCGCCAGCAGTTGGCTCACGTACAATTTCCTTGATTTCTGGTTTTTTGCGAAAAACTACTTGACGTAGCTTATCTAATTTTGGTTCTTTGTACTGCTCGGTCGGTAATGCCTCTGGCACTTTGTAACCATTACGGCTTTTGTTCCTGGCATTTTTAGAGCGAGAAGCACGCGTCGACTTAGTCGATTTGGATTTGGATTGATTTCTCGACTTATTCGTCGTTGCTTTCCGAGACATTGCGGTCTTCTTTTGCTGCAGGCTCGGATTCTTTTGGTTCTGCATGCTGTTTCTGTTCCTCTCCCCCTATGTTGCGATAGGCAGTACCAAGCACGCCATTAATAAATTTCGATGAATTATCAGAGCCGAAGGCTTTCGCGAGCTCAACGGCCTCATTGATGGCGACCTTTGGCGGTACGCTATCTTTGCGACGTGTTAATTCAAATAGACCGATTCGCAAAACATTGCGATCGATTGATGAGATGGTTGAGATTGGCCACTCCGGCGCAAGAGGTTGTAGCTCTTCGTCGAGTGCTTCTTTCTCATCAAAAACTCCACGTGCTAAATCTTGCACAAAATTAACATCGCCCAAAGCTTTCGCATAGGGTTCTATATTCTTTGCGACAATGCCATCAATGTCGGCGGTAGTATCACCAGCCTTATTGCGGAACTCGTATTCATATAAACTTTGAAGAGCGACGATTCTTCCTAGATGACGGTTACTTGCCACGTTAATTTGCCTCCCTAATTATTTAGACTTCTTGTCTGATTTTTTGGAATCTTTTTTGCAATCCTTGCAATCGCAGTTCTTTTTGCCGCACTTTTTGCAAGTTTTAAGCTTAAGATTTGGAGTTGTCTTGGCGGTTTCAAACGCTTTGACTGGTGAATGACGATTCACGCTACGAGCAAGCTTAAGACGAAGATGGCTACGGCGTAGACCAGTCTTACGAGGGCTGCTCTGTTTTTTCGGTTCAGGCATTAAAATGCTCCTTTATTGATAGATTACTTTGGACTAGTTTACTATATTTTCGACCATTTTACAAGGGGAGATTCATGTTTGCAGTTATGGTAAAATATTGTTAATGAAAATCAAAAAGGGAAAGATGCGCGCAAGACTTGCCATCAGTTGTGTGGTGGCTCTAATTTGCGTAGTCGGCATTGGTGTTTCGGGCTATAAAATCGTTGAATGGCTAATTGACAGCAATAACACCAAGGGACAATCAGAAACTATCGACGAAGCAGCCGAAGTTGTCGAAGTGGACGATAATGAAGAAACGGAAATCATCCCGACCAATGACGATAGCGATTTATATCATAAATATATTTCCATGAAACTACTTGATGTAAATTTCAATGAGCTTTCCGCGATTAATAGCGAAACGGCGGGGTGGATTTCACTAAGTGGTACCAACATTAATTATCCATTCGTCCAAACTACTAACAATGATTACTACTTAAAGCACTCGTTCGACAAAAGCTACAATAGCGCCGGTTGGGTATTCGCAGACTTTCGCAATAAACTCGACGGCACCGATCGTAATATGATTCTTTACGCACACGGACGCTATGATGGCACAATGTTTGGGACTCTTCGCAATATCCTAACTTCCGGCTGGCTTAATAACCCCGAAAACTTTACCGTGCGAACCGTTACGGCTACCGAATCAGCTGCTTGGCAGGTTTTTAGCGCCTACCGTATTCCGACTACAAGCGACTACATCCAAACCGACTTCCGCGATGATACAGATTACATGAGCATGATCAATAAAATCAAAGGCCGGAGCGTAAAAGATTTCAATACCAACGTGACCGCATCCGATCATATTCTCACACTGTCGACTTGCTATAGTAGCACCGAGCGCGTAGTCCTACACGCAAAGTTAATTAAGCGCTTGCCGCGCTAAGCGATTTCAAATTCCGTCAAGACAGCTTTATGATCTGAGGCCAATTGGTCTAATGTTTGATATTTTTTGACATTAATTCTGCCGTTGATGAGCACATGATCGCATGCCACATCCTTAACGAACTTTAAGTTTTGTAGGGTTTGTTTGATCTTAAACTCAGCAGTTAGGTCGTGCATAAAATTCAGCTCGCGCATCGCCGGGGATTCGGCGACTACGTTTAGGTCGCCACACATAATGACCGGTCTTTTCTCGCTGCGCATTAAATCAGCAACTTCATGCATGCATTGCACATGGCGCTCGTCGCCCAAGGGATCAGTGCTCCAGAAACCGTGATAATTAACAATCACTAGACCATTTTCGAGAGTGATTTTTTGAGCATTATAAACTTGATCGCCGCCATGCTCTAAATCTGGCGACTCGGAATACGCAGTATCGCCGACAAAAATCGTTTCTTTTTCAACTATTGGCGTTTTGCTGAGTATAACGTTACCTTGCTTCATTAGGCAATTATTACCGATTTTGATTGCAAAATTCGCCGAGCGGTAATCATATTTATAATGACCGGCCGCCATCAGTTTGTCGACCGAATCAAAGGCATAGTTCACAACGCCGGGCGCATCTTCGCTCCAAACTGCCTCTTGCATGCAAATCACATCTGCTTCATTTTCGCGCACAAAACGCTCGAGTGCGCCTTTGAGGCGACCCGTCCAAACATTCAGTTGTAAAATCTTCATGCTTATTATTTTACAACGATATTTACGAGATGACTTTTTGCAACAACAATAGTTTTAATGATTTGTTTGCCGTCCGTGAAGGTCTTGACCTTTTCATCTGCTTTGGCGAGCTCTTCGAGCTTGGCATTATCCTCGACATCTTCGACTGGTACTGCTAAACGAGCACGAAGCTTGCCATTGACCTGTACGACAACCTCAACCGTGTCGGCCTTGAGATATTTAGCTTCGTATTGTGGCCAGACGTCATCAGATTTAAGCGATTCGAGCATTTCACTAGCAAGATGTGGCGCAAACGGCTTTAAGAGCTTTGCGAGGATGGCTAGGTCCTCATCGTAGGCGCCAGTTTTATATAGCTCGTTAACAAATTCCATTAATGCCGCCACCGCAGTATTGAAATTTGCGCGACGGATATCATCGGTAACTTTTTTGATGGTTTTGTTGCGGATAACGATATTTACATCCTTCGTGGCATGTTTTTTATCGAAGCAGAGCGTCCAGCAACGATTTAGGAAACGGTAAACGCCACCGATGGCCTCAGTACTCCAAGCGGCGTCCATATTGTATGGTCCAATAAATAGCTCATAAGTACGAAGTGTGTCAGCGCCATAACCCTGATTGATTACGTCAAGCGGGTCTATTACATTACCCTTTGACTTTGACATCTTTTTGCCATCTGGCGCGTTAATGTAACCGTTATATAACAACTTCTTAATTGGCTCACGGAAATCCAAGTAGCCTTCGTCGGCAAAGAATTTACACCAGAAACGAACGTATAATAAATGCGCAACCGCATGGTCGCCACCACAATAAATGTCGGTTGGGGCCCAATAATTGACCTTTTTCTTATCCCAGGCAGCTTTTTTATTGTGCGGATCGGTGTAGCGCCACAAATACCAGCTCGAGCAGGCGTAACCATCAAGCGTATCGGTCTCGCGAGTCATCTCCTCACCGTCAATTGTGACCTTCATGAATTCTTCAGACTTTGCGAGTGCACTACGGCCAGATTCGTCTGGTTTGTAATCGTCGATTTTTGGCAACATGACAGGTAATTGATCTTCCGGAATGGCATGAGCTTTACCATTTTTGTCGTAAGCAATCGGAATTGGACAGCCCCAATAGCGCTGGCGAGAAATCAACCAGTCGCGCATGCGATAAGTAACTTTCTTGCGACCAATACCGCGCTCTTCGAGCCAAGCAACCATTGCCTCACGCACGTCTGCACTATCTTGGCCATTGAATTGCTCGGAGTTTACAATTTCGCCTTCGCCGTGGTAGCATCCCGAATCATCGGTTGAGCCGAGCGGTTTTTCGATAACTTTAATAATCGGCAAATCGAATTTCTCAGCAAACTCATGATCGCGATCATCATGTGCCGGAACAGCCATGATTGCGCCAGTACCATAGCCACTCAAAACGTAATCGGCAACCCAAATCGGAATCTTAGCACCATTGGCCGGATTAATCGCATAGGCACCAGTGAAGACACCGGTTTTTTCTTTGTTTTCTTGACGCTCGATTTCGCTTTTCTTAATAGCGGCCTTACAGTAGGCTTCGACCGCCCCTTTCGCATCTTTGCTGACAATCTTTTTTATGATTGCACTTTCAGGTGCAAGAACCATGAAGGTAGCACCAAACAAAGTGTCTGGGCGAGTCGTGAAGACGGTAAGTTTTTCTTTATGTCCATCAATTTCAAAAACAATTTCGGCGCCCTCACTGCGGCCAATCCAGTTTTTCTGCATGGTCTTGATTTTTTCTGGCCAATCTAGCGAGTCAATTTCATCCAATAATTCATCGGCATAGGCGGTGATTTTGAAGAACCACTGCTTCATTTTCTTCTTTTCTACTTCGTGACCACAGCGCCAGCAGCAACCGTTTTCGACTTGTTCATTCGCAAGTACAGTCTTATCTACTGGGCACCACCATTGATAACTTTCGGCCTGGTAAGCTAGCCCCTTCTTGAAAAGTTGAAGGAAGCACCATTGAGTCCATTTATAATATTCTGGGTCGGAAGTATTAATTTCGCGCGACCAATCGATCGCGTAACCAAGACGCTTAGCCTGCTTGCGGAAATTATCGATATTAGTCTTAGTAACTTCTTGTGGAGCAATGCCAGTTTTAATTGCATAGTTTTCGGCTGGAAGACCAAATGTGTCATAGCCAAATGGGCGGAGAACATTCACCTCGTTTTGAGCATAGAAGCGAGCTAGACAGTCCACAATCGAAAAATTACGAACATGACCAACATGAAGCCCTGCGCCAGATGGATATGGGAACATTTCGGCGAGGTACATTTTTGGCCTGTTATCGTTGTCTTTGGCGGCAAAAGGCTGCTCTTCTTCCCAGCGCTTCTGCCATTTTTCTTCGATTTTTAATGGATCATAATGGCTCATAATTTCTATATTATATAACAGATTAGAAATGACGTAAAATGCTTACGATTGTCCAAAAATTCCATCGCATAGTGTATAATTACTAAATATGGCGAAAGAAAAAACTGCGAAGAAAACCAAAGCCATTCCAGCCAAGAAGAAAGACCTTGCGAAGGTTGCCGCAAAGAGGAGCACAGCCCGCAAGAAAAAAGCTTCATCAAAGAGCGGAATGGGCTTGTATTCAAACTTAGCTTACAAAAAACGCGTAAAGGACGATGAGCGTTCCCGCAAAAAAGCCGAGGAGTTGGCGAAACTACCCAAAAACCCAGTTTTGCGCTTCTTTGCGCGCCTGCGACCAGACCGCGTATTTAAAGCCATCTTTTCGAAGGCTGGCTTATTCTTTATCTTAAAATTTGTTGCCGCATGTATTTTGATTGGCATTATCGCGGTTGGCGGCCTATTTCTCTATTACAAAAAAGATCTCGCCGAAATCGACCCCGTCGAGCTGGCGAATCGCGTACAAGACACTGTTAACGTCTACACGGACCGCAACGGCGAGCTTCTTTGGGAAGATAAAGGGAACGGCGATTATCGCCTCGTAGTCGATGGCGACGAGATTTCTTCCTACATGCGCCAAGCCACCGTCGCAATTGAGGATAAAAATTTCTACAACCATATCGGCGTAGATTTCGCCGCAATTGGCCGTGCCGCTTATGTAACATTAATTAAACACGGCGCCGTTCAGGGCGGTTCAACACTTACGCAGCAGTTAATTAAGCAGGTTTATTTCTCCGATGAAGCGCAAAATCGTACGATGAGTGGTTTGCCACGCAAAATCAAGGAAATGATTCTCGCCATCGAAGTCGAGAAAATGTACGACAAAGAGCAAATTATTACACTCTACTTGAACCAATCGCCTTACGGCGGTCGTCGCAACGGTGTCGAGAGCGCGGCGCGCACCTATTTTGGCAAGAGCGCAAACGATCTCGATCTAGCAGAGTCCGCGCTGCTGGCCGCTATTCCTAATAACCCAGCAGTATTAAATCCGTATAATACCGCCGGAAACGAAGCGTTGATTTCGCGCCAACACAAAGTACTGAATTCGATGGCCGAAATGGGCTACATTACCCAGGAAGAGGCCGATGCTGCCATGGCAATTGATATCATGGATCGCGTGCTACCAGAAGCAGATCAATACGAAGGCATGAAGGCGCCTTGGTTTGTACTCGAAGTCAAAGCTCAGCTTGAGGCTAAATTCGGTATTAAAACCATGCGTGAAGGCGGTTTCACAATTAAGACCACTCTCGATTTGCGCGCACAAAATATCGCCGAGGCCGCTGTCGCCGAAGGTGCGAAATGGTTCTACACGGTTAACTCCGACAACGCCACTTTGGTTTCAGTAGATGTTGAGACTGGACAAGTTATGGCAATGGTCGGTAGCGTCGACTGGAATCGTGAAGGTTATGGCCAAGTCAATGCCGCAACATCTCTACTTGAACCGGCATCATCGATTAAGCCGATTCTCGACTATACTCCACTCTTTACCGAACGCAGCGGCGTCAATTATGGCCCTGGATCTATTCTAGTCGATGAAAATATTGACGCGATTTATTGTAAAGGCACGACTGGCAAATGCCGCATTCGCAACGCTTCGGGCCGCAATTATGGCCGCATCACGATTCGCCAAGCCCTCGCCGGCTCGTTGAATATTCCAGCCGTAAAAGCACTCTACATTAACGGTATCGATAATAGCCTCGAGATTGCTCACGCCCTTGGCGATAAATCTTACTGCGCCAATGGCGAGTTTGCCGGCCTATCAATGGCAATTGGTGGCGGTTGCTCCGTTCGCCCAGTCGAACATGCCAACGCTTACGCCTCTTTGGCGCGTGGCGGCGTCTATAAGGATATTAGCTATTGGCTCGAAATTAAAAACTCAAGTGGCGACGTAGTTGACTCTTGGCAGGATTCCGAAGGTACCCGCGCCGTTGACCCGCAAGTAGCTTACATGACTATGAGTATGTTAACTGATGCCGAAAGCCGCCGTTTCGTATTCGGTAGCCTATCTAAACAACCTGGCTTCTATAGTAATTATGTGAAGTTCGGTGCCAAGACTGGTACCACAGAAAACGGTAACGGCAAGGCGAAAGACTCCTGGATTATGACCGTTCCGAAGAAGGAGTTGATGAAGGAAGGTAGTCTGACCGACAAGCAGCTG
>CAMHIH010000017.1 GCA_946185175.1 uncultured Candidatus Saccharibacteria bacterium | reverse complement strand
CCAACGTCGTATTCTTTACGACATATTTTCCCGATTCGCCAGTCTTTTCATAATAAATATCCAGCCGATCAATATTCGCCGCATCCTTCTTCAAAAAGTACATCACTTCATTCATATCGGCCGCCACACAATCACCGCCATCACAAAAATCAACAAATAATTGTTCCGAAAACTTTCGCTCCCGACAGAATTCATCTACACGACGTAGCATTTTTTCGAGCGCCACCAAACCTACAATGCGCCCTTGCATATTTACGCCCAAAAACTCTTCTTCTGCCGGCACATATTTGCGCCGATTATTTCTTATTGCCCGAGCGCTTGCATTGTGGCCGACCATTGCAGGCGCGCACCTACCTCAGCTTTTTCTGCGTCACTGGCTTTGCGGGTAATATGGTTTCCGGCCGATGTAGTCGCCTCAAAATCATATATA
This sequence comes from uncultured Candidatus Saccharibacteria bacterium, assembly GCA_946185175.1. Taxonomy (GTDB): domain Bacteria; phylum Patescibacteriota; class Saccharimonadia; order Saccharimonadales; family Saccharimonadaceae; genus UBA2834. The sequence goes on along the minus strand of CAMHIH010000017.1, from coordinate 10,994 downwards.
TAACTGTATTTCGGTCTCGTTAATCCCGCCGCCCGAATCTTTTTCAAACAGTCTGCGCGTTCCATTGTTTTGCATTCCGCGCCTAGTTCTGCCCAGGCATCAAAGTCTATTTCGTCCACATTCTCAACCGTCACGTCTGTGATAATCGCCGCGGAACGGGTTCTTTCTTTATCGGTAATAGTATCAAACATAAAGTTACCCATCGAATACACAATCAATTTACCATTATAAGCTTCTGTATCCTGCACCCAGTGTGGATGATCGGCTAGTACCATCTCGACACCGCTATCAATCATTTGTCGATATAAATGCTGACGTATTTCGTCATGGCCCGCCTTATATTCTGCGCCCATATGCGGCATCGAAAATGTCGGCAAAACTTCTGCATATTTCTTCATGTTTGTTACCGCATTATATGGCACACCAAACACACCGTGCGCGCTACAAAAACCGAATGGCATCTCGACTTCGCGCTCAGAATTATCGCTCATCGTAATTACCATTGGCAAGGTAATTACATCACAGTTATTTTCACCATCTTTATAATCGTAACTACCGAACGGCTGGATATTATTCGCTTTCAAATTCTGAATCGTTTCCTGGAAACCTGCCGCACCTTGGTTATCGGTATGGTTGTTGCCAATCAAAGCCGCTGTAAAGTATTTACTAGCTTCTGGTAAATAATCTGGATCACAGTTGAATTTCAATAAAGTCCACTCGTCATATTCACTGTGTTTACCACCTTTTTCCGTTACTGGACATTCGATACCTACAATCCAAGCCTGGTATTTATCACGTTCCAAAGTATCAAGTTGCGAAAATGGATATTTCACGCCTAACTCTGATGCGCGTGCTACGGTATTAGTGCGTCGCGCCCAAAATGTCGTACCGCCAAATAAATATTTTGCGGTCGCCGCAGTCGGTTTTGGCTCAACTTTGACTTCTTCTTGAGCTTCAACTTTTTCTTCTTCAGTTTTTGGTGCAAAGAATATTAATGCAGCACAGGTCGCTGCGCCGATTGCCGCCACAGCTATCAGAATAATAGCCGCACGCGAAATCCACTTTATGGCTTTACACATACTAATTTAATTTTACTATCAAAAGACGGGTTTATCAAAACTAGCCATTGAGCGGCGTAGGATAAACGCCGTCATCAACCAGTTGCTTAAAATCGGCAATTACTTCGTCTTTATCGGCCAAGCTCGTCATTAATCTTGATAATATTATGCGTTTCCGTGATGTCAGTTAAATAGCCGTTCTCATCAACATGGCAAATTCCGCGTAACACACCACCTTGGTCGCTCAAAGTATTCTTTAAAACAAAACCTGGCATGCAATATTGAAGATCATCATTCGCGTGCTCAACCAAGAAATCGTATACCTTCACGAAAGCCTCTTTGCCATAATAATCATCTGCGTTAATCACTGCGAATGGCTTATGAATAATATCTTTACAGGCTAATACCGCTTGGACGTTACCCCATGGCTTAATACGATCTGCCGGCAATTCAAAACCTTCTGACAAATCATCTAGTTCTTGGAATGCATAGTCGATTTCACAAAGATCCGTCAAAAGATGACCAATAATCTCTTCAAATGATTTATGAATATCCTTACGAATTACGAATACTTATGATTCAGCATTAGGGCGCCACATCTGCGGACCAATCATATCTGCAAGATTCTTGCGTACAGCCGCGGTATTTCGCAATACGGTTTTGTCCGTACCATCAGTTTCAAAGTATTTGAGAGCAAGCTTAAACATTACGTCCTCCGATTCAACAATAAAATTATCATCGTCAGACTCACGGCCCATAACATCTGCAGTAAGGTTATAGTGATTTATGCTATGGCATGCGCCATGATCAGCAGCCTCGGATTTAGTTTTGTCAAAAGCTCTTTCCCATCCGTTCCTATCACTTAACTCGCCCATCCAAATCTTCATAGCGCCAGCCGAGGAGCCAGACGAGCCAACGCCAATGCATTCGGCAATCATGCAACGTCTGCCGGCATAATTAAATGCAATCACAGAATACGTATTACCGTCGAGGTGCTTAATTGCCTCATCGAGAGTATTGTATTTGGGGTCAAAGACCATTGCGGCCTCATCGAAATCGGCTTCATAAAGATTTTCTTTCAAGAAAGTACCCCATTGATCCAACGCATTAATTCGCTCATACGCAACACTGGCTGGCATGTACGCTTTTCTACGAGTAGGGTCACCGTCACCAACACGCAAACGCCCATTGCCATCACTCTCATCGAAACGGTCACCTAGCCTTTTCTGTCTTTCTTCAATAGACCTTCTTATCATCTGTTTAGTATCGTCAACGGTTATGTTTCGATACACTCTTAAAGTATCGGCACGCGCCTCGGTTTCAGCCTGTTGTCGACGAGCTAAAACATCAGCACGATATTTCTGGAAACTTTCTGACACTTTAGGATTGTTTGTCCAATGTTCGAAACGACGTTTTAGTAGTCTAGCAGTATTATCATTTCCATCGTCATGTAGCTCTTCAATCTTAGCTTCGAGCCAACCATCAAGTTCATCAATGTGCTCAGAATAGTTGAATGTCTCAAAAAACTGATTAGCGGCTCTTTCGCGATCCGCAGCCCTAATGGAACCGTCCCAAGTTCTACCTTCTGAAAGAAATATTTCAAATAAACCAAAGTAAGATTCTTCACGGAAACCATCTAATTCTTCGTCTGATATTCTCAACCTCTCAACAAGCGCACGCGGGTCATAAAAATCTACATGGCTTCCACCCGACCTTTTCATAAATCCTTCAGATAGTGGGCGAGAAAACTCATTCAATACTTGTTTCTTACGCCTGCATTCTTGCTCATGCTGATAATATTCTTCTAACTCCTGATCATTTTCAATATAGTCTTCAGCCATGAGGATATCTGAACCGGATACACGTACAACACTGTCGGAAAGTACGCGCTCAGCCTCACGCTCTTTATGGTATTGATCCATAATTTGTCGATGAGGCACATAGAAATGATTTAGCTCGCCGAGATCGTTGCGTGACAACCCTCGCTTATCAAGTAATTTGTCGGTCTCAGATGACTCCCTAGAATAAGCGGCCAGGGCAGGTAATGAGGCGGACATAATTACGCCATCCCTGAAGAACCTACCAAATTTACCATCTTCGGCGACGAATTCTTTTAACGCTCTAAACTTTAAAGCATGTTGCTGCTCAGGCGTGAACTCAGAATCGCGCAATCTATCCTGCGTTCTCGAAAATACCACACGCTGTAATTGTTTATAAGAATCCGGTTTATTGCGGGCATATTCACTTAATTTATCATCAGTCGATAATTTTTGCTCAAAAAAACCGTCCACGACTTGATATAGTGGATCGGTTTGATGACGAAACGAATCTGAAGACAGCCACATTTTTTGGCCAACCACATAAAAAGAATCTCGATTCTCGGCAATGTTTTCAGCATAAGAATCCAGCATAGCCTCAACGTCGGGCGCTGCCTCAGGGTTTTGTTCCATAGATGCTGCGTAAATAGCCATACGCCCCATTTCTCGACGGTGATTGTCAGACATCTCTTCGGCCCTAGATTCATTCTCCGGAGAATCAGCCGTTATACCATCTATAATATCTTCAGAAACAAATTCAGACATTTTACCTCCAAAATTATGCCTATGTTTAGTTAAATTATATAACAGTTAACAAACAGTAAAAGAAAAATCGGCATAAAAAAATGGTGGAGCATAAGAGACTCGAACTCTTGACCTCCTGCTTGCAAAGCAGGCGCTCTAGCCAACTGAGCTAATGCCCCAGATAACATAAAGAGGCAAATCGGGGGGGCGATTTGCCTCATCCGAATAATACCACACCAGCCTATTTTTTGCAAGTCTTAGCATAAATACTTAGCGTAAAAAGCCCCGGCACCATGCGTCGGGGCAATGCAAAAAGGACATTCGTTCTTAGTCTTCTTCCAGCTCCTCAATTTCCAGGCCGAGCAAATCAAACAAGCATTCGTCATAGTCGATAATGCAAGCCTTGCCCTCGATATCGGCAGCAACCGCATCCGCCAGCGCATTCATTGCAATGACATCGTCAACGGCAAAATGGCCCCAATCGTCACAGTGCGCGTCAACCAATCCATCATCCGTCATGATTACAAAATAGGACCGATACCAGATTTCGTCATGCGCGTACGTAACCTGCCAATAGCGACTCACATCTGCACCGTAATCAATAAAAGCCTCCGTACAATTCAAATGCATAAAGACCTTATCGACCAGGTGATAGTCCGCCATGCGATCGGCCGGAATGCTTTCAACCGGAGTGGACTCGTCAATCAGCTCGCACATCTCCACATAGGAGCCAAAAACGAAAAATACATCCTGCACGAACTCACTCCAAATTTTGCCAAAGTAAGAAAGTAGTTCTGTAAAGCCTTCGTCGTCGCTCCGAGCCACCTCGGCGAATAATCCATAGTCGGCCAGCTTGCCGGCATACATCGCATCGCCAAAGCAGATTACGACATCACGAACAATCTCGTCGTAAAGCCGTTCGCAATCGAGAATCGACTCAAAAGGTATTTGATAATACGACATGACAATTCTTTCAGCGTCGTAGTCACATTCGTCTAACCGCACCAGCATCCATCCGTCATGCAGGGCGACACGCCAAACGTGTTCGGTCTGGTCGTTGTCAAAAGCGAGAATAGCGTTTGTAGTGTCGATGATTCGGTCGAAAGTTTTTCGTTTCATGATTGATACCCCCTTTTCTAGTCGGAAACTAAAACACGAAAAACGTAAAACTGCACTCGTTTTAAACTTATTTACGAGCTATCCTAATTCTACAACACAAAAAGCAGAACCATCAAACCATGTAAAATGGCACCAATATCGACAAAAATATGGAAGACAGAATGCATATATCGCACCTTGACCCCGAGACCAAACAAAATCGCGCCCAGCGTGTAAGCCACACCACCAGCAAACAGCATCCACATCGCAGCCGCCGGCAAAACCGACATCAAAAACGGCAGAGAGAGCACAATGCACCAACCTAGGCCTAAATAGCAAACCATCGAGAAGGCCATATATTTATTTACGTCAATCGAATTAAGCACGATACCAAGAATTGATATCCCCCAAACCACACCAAAAATTACCCAAGCTAGCGACGGGCTCGTCTGCGTTAAAGCGCAAATCGTAATCGGCGTATAACTACCCGCAATCAGCAAAAATACCGAACAATGATCGAGAATTTGCATCACTTTTTTGGCCTTTAGTTTTGGTGATAAGCCATGATAAATTGCCGACATCGTAAATAGAATTATCAAAGACAAGCCAAAAACTATACCACACAATACACTCGCAACACTATGATGCAAAGCGCCACGAATAATAAACAGCACTAACATTACTAAACCAAAAGCGCCACCAACAATGTGTGTGACCATATTAAAAATCTCTTCACTTTTGGTGTAATTCGGCAATTTTCGGTCAGCTAACTTCGTTCGCTTTTTCATAAAAATATTATAGCGCAAGATGTATAATATATCTTAGAAGAAGAGAGGTAGGGCTTTTTATATGCAGAAAATCTATAAGACAAATCTATCAAAAAAGAATATCGAAAAACTCACCAAAATTGAGCCAGACTGTTGGATTTCTCTGGTTAGCCCCACCGAGGATGAAATCGCGAATACCGTCGAGGCAACCGGCATTGATGAAGATTTGATATCTAAGATGCTCGACGACGACGAGCTACCGCGCGTCGAAGTTTCTGGCAAATCTACTTTAGTCGTAATCGACATTCCGGCCCATGTTCAAAAAGACGACAAATACGTCACCTACCCACTCGGCATCATCATTACAAAAGACAACTACATCGTCACGGTTTCGCTTAATAACCCAACCATTTTGCAAGATTTCGCCAACAATCGCGTACGCGATTTTCGCACCGCCAAGAAAACTCGCTTCTTAATTCAAATCATTAACGCGGCAGCCGCACAATACATTAAAGTCCTTGATAATATTTACCGCCAAATGCAGCTCGCGGAAGATTCGCTCAAAAAGCATACTAAGAACGAAAATCTAATCGAAATGCTAAGTATCGAAAAAACCTTGGTCTATTTCATTGCGTCTCTCAAGGAAAATGACGTCGTACTCGAACGCCTCAGCAAAGGCATCGTTTTGCCATTATTTGACGATGACGCCGACATGCTCGAAGACGCCATTATCGAAAACCGCCAGGCTATCGACATGGCCACAATTTACCGTGATATTTTGTCGTCTATTTCTGAAACATACGGCACAGTCATTAATAATAACCTCAACTACGCCATGAAGTTCTTAGCTGGCGCAACTATCGTGCTGTCTATTCCAACCATTATTTCATCCTTCATGGGCATGAATGTTCCGTTCGGCAGCATAGGCACCAATGATCATTCCGCCGCCGTATTATTACTTGGTTCTATTCTCGCATCACTATTAGTAGCGCTCTGGCTACGCAAGAAAGGCTTACTATAATGAAAACCACCAAAGCCAAAACCAAGACATCAAAGACCAACTTGGCCTTATCGTTTGGCGATGCCGTAATGCTAGTACTTGGCGTTTGTCTACTAATTTGGGCCGACAAGGTCACGAGCTTCATCTCGATCGCGTTCGGCATCCTGATGCTAATTTATGCAGCCTATACCATCATTGACTGCCTACGCACGAAACAAAACTCTAGTAGTAAAATCATCACCGCTATCGCACTCTGTATCGCTGGATTATTCCTCATTATTCAAAACAGTTTCCTAAAAGAGCTCGTTTCGGCAATCATTGGTATCTTTATTGTCATTATTGGCATCGTTAAATTACAGAATGCGATTCATAGTAAGCCATACAACCCCAAATATCTCACACCGCTAATTTTGGCGCTGATCGAGATACTATGTGGCGTGCTCTGTATTACCGGTCGTTTTATCGTGCCAGACTTAATCCTGCAATTCCTCGGAGTCTTGCTGATTATTTCTAGCCTATTCGATATTATTGGCTCAATCATGATATATAAAGCACCAAAAGGCGTAGAAAAAGAGGCAATAGAAGCCGAAATTGTCGATAAACCAGCCAAAAAATAGAAAAAATCCAAAAAAGTCGCAAAAAAGTCTTTACAAAGTCTTTTTAGTTCTGTATTCTCAAATAGTCGCGTTGCTTCGCTGCGGGCGTTTGGAAGACGGATAAGGTTTCAGTCTATCATGGCAACAACACACACTTAAAGTAACACCTCCGGGTGTTATTTTTATTTCCGGAGTTTATGTTATATAATAAAAATATGAAATATCAAAATCGTTTCACAGATGACATGCTAGATTATCTCAAATGGCGCGGTGACGTCGCATTTTCTGACGCCCAGCCTATCAACGAAGTTGACTATTTAATTTTCGCACGCTTCTCGTATTTGCCGTTTAATCAGATTGCCCTTGCACCGCGCGAGAGCGTTAAAAGTTTCAGTGAAAAGATGCTCGCCGTTCGACGCAATTATTTCAATCAGCCAAATGACCGCACACTAGTCGAAACATTGCAGAAGAGTAAACGTTTCATCGATCTCATTACGACCGACTACATTCGTAATAACGATAAAAAAGTCGAAAAACAATTTGGCGCCGTAACGATCCATTTACCAAACGACGAATTGCTTATTTCTTACATCGGCACCGATGCCACACTTGTGGGCTGGAAAGAAGACTTCAATATGATGTTTACGCCAACCGTTCCTTCGCAAGAGCAGGCCGCTAACTATCTCGAACGCATTGCCTCCAAATACCCGAACAAAAAGCTCCGCCTATGCGGTCATTCCAAGGGGGGTAACGTAGCAGTTTTTTCGGCACTCAGCGCCAGTACAGACATCCAGAAACGTATCATTGAAGTCATCAATTTTGATGGCCCAGGTTTCATTCCGGACTTTGTCGAAGCCAAATTCCATCGCAACGCCGAAATCCTTGCCAAAATCCACCAGTTTATTCCGCAGGGTTCGATTATTGGCCGTTGCTTGCAGCAAGAAGACGGCGATTGCACAGTCGTCAACAGTCGCGAGTTAGGACTTTATCAGCACGATATTTACTCCTGGCAAGTTGAGGGCACGAAATTCGTCCGCGCGCCACACACGGCCGCCTCAAGCGAAATCTTTAATCAAACCGTCATCGACATCCTTAAAACCCGCAGCCTCGAAGAACGCAAATCATTCGTCAATACAGTCTACGACATCATTTGTGCTGCCGATTTTACATCCATGGATCAGCTTCGTAGTTCATGGTACAAAAAGCTTCCTAGCCTCATCAAAAACTATCGCGAGGTCAAACCAGAAGATCGCGACCTCATCATCAGCGTCGTTAAACAGACTATTAGCGTTTATTCTGGCACTAAAAAAGAAATTCTCGGCAAGCAAAAACCGGCCAAGAAAATCACTAAAACTAAACGCAACCCAATCAAGCGCGTACGTCAAACTCGCTAAAGGCCAAATACAATTGCCGTACGGTCGTCTTTTTTGCGCGCATTATTTACTAAATTAAGCGACGCCTCGCGCGCACTGCGCGAACTCATCACGATGCGCCCCAATTCCTCATTGCTCATCAAATCCGTGCCTTTGTCACCAGTAATGCCGTCAGAGCAGAGCACAAAACGATCACCATCATGAATATCAAATTCGCCAAATTGCCGCGTGCGCCCCTCGCCAGGACCTACCGGATTGCCAAGCGCATTCGTAATAACATTTTCGTAACCTTCGTCTTTGGTAATTTGCTCGACCGAACCGTCTTTGTGCACAACGTAAAGACGCGAATCGCCTACCATCGCGTATGCCATCATTCGACGACCATTTCGGTCAATTTCCTTTGCTAAGACGCCAGTAGAATAACCTGCCGCCATATTGTCGCAAACTCGTTCATTCGCCGCATTTAATACATACGCCAAGGCTGAGCCAGATTGCAATAAATAACGATTCGCCATCTCGTTCACGGTCGCAGCTGCAGTCTGTGAAGCCTCACGTCCGCCACCATGGCCGCCCGCACCATCGAACACGCCATAGAAATTCTGGTCTGGCCGCCATAAATAACTATCCTCACAATTATCGTCCGCCCAAAGACCTTCGAGTAAATCTTTGCGATTAAAACCCTCTTTGGCTTGCGAACGCGAAACTTGCCAAACGCCCGCGTCATGTTTAAGCCATTCATGATTTTCGTTCATTTCTGGCGCAAATCGATCAGCATATTCCGCAAAGTTATTAGCAGGTGCCGTCCGGAAACGGTCAACCGCGCGCTGATCGGCTTCCGCATGTAAAGCCTGCATCTGCTCCCAATATTCTTGTTTCTTGCCGAAAATTTTGCGCTTCAAATCGGCCATCGCGGCCTCGTATTCTGACCGTTTCTGAGCGCCATTATTGCGCTCAATCATATCCAGGAAGCCCTTACTGTAGTCTTCGAAATCCATCGGGGTAGGGAAGCGACGCGTAAAGGCAAGCACCGAATCAACATTTTGACGATCGTAATGATCAAATCCTTCACCGCCGGTCGTCGCGGCACCAAGAATTCTTAATTCGTGTTTCGAAGCAATCGACATAAAGACATTATCAGCACCTTTTTGTTGCAAGGGTCCTTGAATCTTCATTAGAATTTGCCGCTCTTGCGGTTCGCCCAATTGACCAGTACTCAGCATATCAAGCACCGAATCACGTACATCTGGGCTTACTTCGACATCATGATAGTCGAACGGCGACATATCGACACGACCATCCTGCCCCAAAGCCATCGCACAGATAATCTTACGCTGCTGACGCTCGGCATTACTGCGCTGAATTTCAGCCTGCGACTCGGCACTATTGCCGCGGAACTGTTGTCCGCCCATATCCCATCTATTATCCGCCTGAGAGCTTGAATTATTATTCTCGTGGTTATGGCCAATTCGAATCATATTTATATCATAACATAAGCAAAAACATGCATATATTGTAAAAATGCGTTTTACATATTGACAAAAATAACCATATATGCTATAATCAATCTCGCAAGCTTAGAAATCCCATCACTTGCAAGCACATTTCAATCGTTTCAATCAGAATCAGATCAGGAGGAGACAGTTTCATGAAAAAGATCAATCTGAACGACTACACCAACCAGTTCCGTACCGCCCCCATCTATGCCAAGAAAGGCACCATCGCCGCAATCCAGATCACCCAGGAGGGTCTCGAGTCCGGCCTCTATGCCGACAAGGACGTCCGCTTCGACGAGCAGTCTGGCGAGTATGTCATCGACACCTACGTCATGCGTGAGGAGAACGGCGAGCGTATCGCCAAGCTGGAAGACACCCGCAAGGTTGTCGCCGGCGAGTGGATTGCGACCAACCCCAAGAAGTTCGAGTCCGATCGCGACAACAACTACGCGATTCCGGACGACACCTTCCGCAAGAAGTACGAGCCGACCGACCAGGAAGGCATCTTCCGCGCGAAGGGCATGGGCCGCATCATCCCGAATGATACGGGAGAGGATGTCGAGATCGACGCTCCCTGGGGTGGCACCCAGAACGGCGACGCGAAGTGCTATTTCTGCGCTCCGTACGATCCGGAAAATCCGGACGACCTCGCCATCGACAGGCGTTATCTCCTCAGCGAGAACGACTTCGCGGCCTACGGACCTGCGGATGAAGTGCTCGGCGCTGGCTGGGACAAGTAAACGATGGTGAGCGGCAGCCTCACCCATAAAAACTGCTGGCGGCTCAATTGAGAGCCGCCTTTTTCCTACCCAAGAAAATTACCTCTGGCTCTCATCCTGTCGGCAGCCAACAAAAAAATAGCCCTATGGGCTCTTTCTTGATTGGCTGGACCGGCAGGATATAAACAATGCGCCGTCGTCGCAAGCGACCGGGCATTGGGCGAACCTTGGCTCTCATCCTGCCGGTCAACAAAAAATAGCCCTGCGGGCTTTTCTTGATTGGCTGGACCGGCAGGATTCGAACCTGCGAATGCTGGGACCAAAACCCA